>LKNB01000091.1 GCA_001564055.1 Rhodothermaceae bacterium Tc-Br11_B2g6_7 | reverse complement strand
GGCCGTTTGTAGAGGAAGGGGTACTCATGAAATAAACATTGACAAAGGATCGATGGCACGCATGACGGTTGGTCTACTAAAACCGCCCATCACGTAGCCGTAAAATGAGCAAGGTAAGGCTGGCGGCTGAACTCACAACGCCCGTCACCAGGCGAAACAACTGCAACCGGCTCTGCCGCTGCCGAAGCTCTACGGCGAGGATGTCGCCATCCTGCAGCTCAGGATAATCGTCGCCCTCCTCCAGCAGCTCGTCCAGCCGTTTTTCATAGATCAGTTCGCGGCTTTGGCCCGGTCCACGGTAGATCTTTAACGTAAAGCGGCTGCGCGTCTGCGCCTGTTGCTGCAGCAGCCCGGGCACCCGCAAGTGCGACAGAAACTGCACCAGATCCGCCCCCCGCTCTACCCGCCAGATCCCAGGCTGTGAAACCTCGCCCCAGACCCACACTTCGTTCGTGGGCATGCCGGGGCGGGCAAAGCGGTTGGGGTTCTCAAGCGGAGAGGTTAAACCCGGAGCCGGCGTTTCTTGCGCCGTTGCGGGGGCAGGAGACAGCACAGCGACCAGCAAGAACAAGAGGGTGCCTATGGATGCAAATCGGACAGCGTGGGACATACGGGCAGACAAGTAACGGAATGTAAGGGAGAGGGTGTCGGCAACCTTGGGCTCGACCAACATAAGGGATCAGCTAAAGAAGAACAGCGGCGGCTTGTCTGCACAGCACTACGCACTAACTTTCGCTACGTATGCTTCTGTGCGTCCGTAGCCATACCCATAACCGTACTTGTACCCAGCGCTTTTTTCGTTGAACCGGTTTAACACCACGCCAGCGATGCCCGATCCAACGGCCTCCAGCGTGTCCCGTGTGAGGTGAAGCGCATCCATCTCTGTCTCATCGGCTGCCACAACAACAAACGTGGCGTCGACTTGACGCGAGAGCACGACGGAATCCGTCACGGCAAGGACAGGCGGGGAGTCAATGATCACGGCGTCGTAGTGCTTACGCGCTGCCGTGAGCAGCTCACCCATGGCCTTCGTCCCTACAAGCTCGGCGGGTGGATTTTCATTGGTCCCTGCCGGGAGAAAATCCAGGTCCTCCACAACCGTCTCAAGCCCTGAAAAGTCCGCACTGGGTAGCGCGCCGCTGAGGCGCTCGCCCACGCCCGGAGATAACGTTTCGCCAAGCAGCTTGTGCCCATTCGGACGACGGAGATCGGCATCGATGAGCAAGGTGCGAAAGCCGTTCCGTGCCAACGCCACCGCGAGGTTAGACGCAGTAACCGATTTCCCGTCGCCCATTTCGGGGCTGGTGATCAGCATGGTGCGCGGCACATCACCCGTACTTGATTGAATGTTGGTGCGGATAAGCCGGTAGTTCTCTGCGATCGGCGACCATGGGTTTAGGAGGGTCAGCAACGAGGTGCTCACACGCTGACCATCGACCTCCACAGTTTCCCCTCCACCGAAGCTGGACTTGATTTCCGGCTTCATGGTGGGGACGACGCCCACGACGCTATAGCCGTTGAGCTGGAGGTCCTCCGGCTTCTCAATGCGCCCGGCCGACGCACGGTACAGGAAGGCCAACCCGATGCCCAGACCCAGCCCGAGAAACACGCCGAGGAGTACGTTCTGCTGCATATCTGGCCGCACGGGCACGGAAGGCACGCGCGCCTGCTGCACCGGCTCTACGTACCCGAGGTCGGACTGCTCAGACATCATGGTGTCATGGAGCCGCGCCATGTAACTCGAGTGCTGCTCCGCCACGATGTTGCGTTCACGCTGCAGTTGCTCCAGTTCGATCTGTTGGCGTGGCACGCCCTGGACCTCGGGCCGCTGCTCAGCCAGCCGATTCTCTACGGTTTCGATCTGCGCCTCTAAACCCATCACATTGCCTTCAACTTCTATGATGCGTGTCCGAAGCTGGGCAGCATAGCCCATTTGGCTATCACCGCGCCCCGCAAAGCGTGATCCCCGCGACTTCTCCGCCAGTTCGGTAAACTTCTCCTGCCTACGCTCCTTCAGACGGTCGACTCGGCGGATGATGGTATGAAGCTCATCAACCTCCTCCTCGTTGCCTCGAAGCGAGGGATCGTTCATGTAAAACTCTTCAGCCTGCTGCTCCAGGTCCGCTATTTGTCGACTCAGTTCCTGCGTTTCGGTCTGAAGCGTTTGTAACTCAATATCATCTGCAATTCGAGAATCCATATCCGGCTCGATGTTGCGCAGCTCCTCCTGAAGCCGTTCGAGTTGAAACTCTTGCTGCACCTTTTCGGCCTGTAGGGTTTCCAGGCGTTGACGCTGCTGCGTGAACTCTTGCACTACCCGCTCGCCTCCAGGGCCTCGGCTGGCAAAGTCTTGGTCCAACTGAAAACGCACGAGCTGATCGTCGATGTCGTCAAGCCGCTCTCCTCGCCGGGCGACTTGTTCTTCCAGAAACTCCCGGGCCGCCGCAGCCCCCGCGCGGCTGGATTCACGTGCGTACACCTGGTACTCCTCTGCGTAGATGTTGGCCAGTCGACTGGCCTCCTCAGGTACGGGGCTCCAGGCATTGATTCGAATCATCGACTGTGCACCCATGGCGGAGAAGCTCATCCGGCCCCGAACGGCGCGGGCGACATCGGCACTGCTGCGGCGCCCCCCTTCGTCGTCGAACAGTACAGGGAAGTACTGGCGGGCGGTGGCGTCCTCCATCGCGTCGGCGGTCTCAGCGATGCGCTCCACAACCCGCTGGATGAGATCGCCGGAAAACTGCAGCTTGCCGATCTCGTTTTCGAGGCTTCGGCCGTCGCGGTCGCCCCCCAATCCGGCAAAGGCCGCGCGCCCCTCACCGCCGCGCTCAATCATGACCAGGCTCTCGGCCTCATACTCCGGCTCCTGCATGTACGTAAAGCCCGCCACAGCACCCGTAACCACTAACGCAGCCACGAGAATAATCCACTTCCCCCGACGGATCGTCAACCAGATCTCGGAGAAGTCCAGCGTGGCATCATCGCCCTGCTGCTTTCGGTTGGCACCATTGACGCCAAACCGCGCAGGTTTGTCGGATGTGGGCCCCACTAGCATATTATGATGATACGTGTTATTGCTGCTCATAAAGTACCCCGTGACGAAAAGGACGTACGACGAGTGAACGGCACACGCGCCGGTGCTGCATGAAATCAGCGCTGATGGCTACCACACAGGCATAACGCAACGATCTTCGGAAGGATTGTGCACGACCGGCTCATTCCCACCTATCTTTTGGATGAGCCCTGCAATTCAACCTACAGTAAGGGTTTCGGCTGCACAGCACCGTAGGTTAAGCAAAAACAATAGGGCGCGGCGGCTTTCTGCCGCTCGTTTCGACAATAAGACGAATGCAGCAGCCGGCTCGTTTCGTCTCCCCGAGCGGGAGCCGTGGTTGCTGACCCTTCCAACGCACTCTATTCCGGTATGCCCGGAGTCCTGGGGCTGCATACGACCATGGCTCGACAGAGCAGACAAGGAAGGGGCCTCCCCATCGCTTCAGCACGCCCCTTCACCGGTCACCACAACCGGCACAGTGCGCACCAGAATGTACAGATCCATCCAGAACGACCAGTTTTGGTTGTAGTGGACGTCCGTGCGGACCCGCTCCTCGAAGGTTAGTTCGTTGCGGCCGGCCACCTGCCAGAGGCCGGTGACGCCGGGATGGCTCTGCAGAATGGTTGCGGCGTGACCGTTCATTTTATCACGTTCGCCCGGCACGTAGGCGCGAGGGCCCACCAGACTCATGTCGCCTTTCAAGACGTTCAGCAACTGCGGGAGCTCGTCCAGGCTGGTGGCGCGCAGAATCTCGCCCACCCCCGTTACCCGCGGATCATCTTTCAGCTTATGATACGTCTCGTACTCTTCCTTTAACGCAGGATCGCTTTCCAGGACTTCCTCTAATCGCTCTTCGGCATCCTCGTGCATCGTCCGGAACTTGTAGAGCGTAAATAGGCGTCCATGCTGCCCCATGCGCTCTTGCCGGAAAAGAATGGGGCCGTCGGACTCCCGCTTCAGCAGCACGGCAATCGTAATCCACAGGGGGGCAAGAAGTAAGAGGACTACTGACGTGATTAGAAGGTCAAGCACCCGTTTTCCCGCTGCAGTAAATTGAAGGTTCTGCTCACTACGATCAAACCCTGTGAGCCCATCCCAGCTATTGCCGCTGGTCCAGATGGCGGGAATATCAGGCCCTGCAGGTATCACCGAGACCTGCGTGAAGAACCGGCGGAACCGCTGTACCCTGTGGGACAACTCGCGGTGCGTCAGGTCGGGCGAGGCAATAACTGCGTGCGTAATCCCCCGACGCCGTACCTCCGGAAGCGCCAGCAACTCATGCCCGATCACAGGCACCCCGTTGATCTCTTCGCGCGGGCCCGGCTGCACCACGCCGACGGGCTTCAGTCCGAGCTCTGGCCAGCGCTGGAGGGTCTCCATCACTTCGTCTACCGCTTCGGCGGAGCTGATTACGACGGTGGGTACGCCCCACCACGAACAGCGCGCACAACACACCCGGAAGAGTCCACGGACAAGGGGAAGGACCAGCAGTGCCAACCCTCCTACCGTTGCCGTGACTACCAACAGTCCAGGTACGGATGGTGCAAACACGTAGAGCCCAAGACCGAACGTTGCAGATACGGTGGCCGTCAGCAAAGCCGCCCGCTTCATTTCAAGTGCTGGATGTACTGAGTTCACCTGATAGAGCCCGGAGAGCGCGAAGGCCGACACAAGAAGCAGGGCGATGGGTCCGGTGACCTGTAGCACAAGCCCGCTGTAACTCTCGGGGGCCAGGGCAAGCACGCCCAGTGCTACCATACACACGAGCGCGATCGCCGCTACGTCGGCCGCCAGGAACGAGCCTACCGTCGCCCAGCGCACGGGAAATGCCGCTGGGGCCCGCTCTACATACGATCCTGACGCAGACGAGCGCGAGGCCCGTGCAGCAGAAGAATCGGTCAACAGTTGGGACATCATGGTTGCCACGTGAATGGTGAGAAACGACGGCGCGTAAGAAAAGGCCGATGAACTACGGTTGCACAAACTGTCGATACTGCGTGCGGACCAGCTCTTGGAATTCGCTCCGAAACCGGTCGACGCTAAAGGTCTCTGCGTGGGCCCGAATGCGAGCGGGCTCGAAGGTGTCGCGCTCGGCCTCAAACGTGCGCACGGCCTGTTGTACGGCGGGCACGGTTTGGCGATGAAAGAAGACGCCGGTTTCGCCGGGCAGGACGGTCTCGGCCGTGCCACCTCGGCTGTACGCGATGACGGGCGTGCCACAGGCCTGCGCCTCCACCGGCACAATCCCGAAATCTTCCTGCGCAGCAAACACAAAGGCCCGCGCCCGCTGCATGTGGTCTTGCAAGGCTTCGTTGGACTGGTAGCCGAGAATCTCGACGTTGGCCGTGGCTTTTTCCTTGATGCGCTCCATCTCAGGACCATCGCCGATCACCACCAGCTTCTTGTCGGGCATCCCAGCGAACGCCTCTACGATGAGGTCGATGCGCTTGTACGAGACCAGCCGGGAGGCGGTGAGAAAAAAGTCGTCTTTCTGCTCGTGCAGACGGAAGGCCTGCGTATCCACCGGTGGGTACACCACACGGGCTTCCCGGCGGTAGGTCTTCCAGATGCGGCGCGCCACCGTGCGTGAGTTCGCCACCATGACGTCGGGGCGTGATGCCGTGGACACGTCGTAGAGCCGCATGTAATGCAGAATGGCGCGCGCCAGCATGCTGCGGAAACCGCGCTTCAGACCGCCCTCGCGGAGATACTCAAAATGCAGATCCCAGGCGTACCGGATGGGGCTATGCACATACGAGATGTGCAACTGGTCTGCCGTGGTAAGCGCTCCTTTCGCTACCGCGTAGCTGGAGGAGATCACCACGTCGTACTTCGTCAAATCGAACTGTTCGATGGCGATAGGCGCCAGCGGCAGATAGTAGCGGTACTTACTTTTGGCAAACGGTAGCTGTTGGATGAACGACGTGTTCACCTGCCGGCCCCGAAGGAAGCCGCGTTGATCATCCGGCAGGAAGTCAATCAAGCTATAGAGCTCCGACTGCGGCATCACGTGGAGCATTTGCTCCAGGACCCGCTCGGCACCGGCATAGACCGGCAGCCAGTCGTGCACCATCGCCACCTGCGCCTCGTCCAGCGCCGGCCGCGAGCGTAGCCCAGGGGCCATCTCGGGCCGGGTGGGGCCTTTCGCCAGTCGCAGGTGTGAGGAATCAGCAGGCATGAGGTAGGGGGAGTGTTTGTTCGATGCACCGGCAACGTACAAAGGGCCACAGCGAAACCGCGTACAGCTTTCGCCCCACAGAACGATGCTTATAGCCTCTACGATATGCGCCAATCACATAAGTTTACGCGCACACCCCTGCACATGGATTACCCTTACTAATCCAAAGGCTACACAACGCCAGAAGGGATAGCCTACTGCTTACGACCTTTCCCGGGTAGGTTTGACGGACGTTTGCCCCTGGTTCCACTGAATGGCATACTGCAAAAGCGCCGATACGGAGTCCAGCCCCAGTTTTTCCTTGGCGCGGCGGCGATAGGTTTCGATCGTCTTTCGACTGAGGTCCAGCCGGTCCGTAATATCTTGTACGCTGAGGCCCTGCCCCAGCATTTGGAAGACCGACATTTCGCGGTCCGTCAGGTCATCAACGGCGAAGCGGGGCTGCTTGCCTTTGCCCCGGACCACCTTGCTCAGGATACGCGAGGACATGCGATGGCTCAGGTACACCTCCCCTTTGGCTGCTGAACGGATCGCCGCGATCACGCTGTCGGTGGACTCGCTTTTCATGAGATAGCCCAGGGCGCCGGCCCGGATCGCCCGCTCCGCGTACGCCACTTCGTCGTACATCGAGAAGACCACCACCTGCGTCTCTGGGCTGATGCTGCGGATCTGCTGCACCAGGTTGAGGCCATGGGAGTCCTCCAGCGAGATGTCAACTACCGCCACGTCCGGGCGCGTATGCTCAATACCTTCGATGGCGCCCGTGGCCGACCGTGCCGTGCCCACAAACTGCATGTCCAACCGGTCTTCAAGGATGTCCCGGATGGCCTCTGCAATGGCCGGATGGTCATCGATGACGTAGACGGAGCGTTGGTCAGCCGAGGCTGAGGTGCCAGCCGGCGAGCGTGGGGACGGAGGCATTGGAGCGAACGCTAATTAGTGTGGTGGTGGTAGGCCTTCCGGCGCGTGCCCGTGCCCCGTGGATGGGGGTAGCACGCGTCGGCGTCATACGTACGGGCATGTAGAATCGATTGCGTCTGTGGGTGTTGAGCGCGGAGCAGAAAATCGTATCGAATACACACGGCGTGCTTTAGGCAGAGCGCAGCATACGATCTACTGCAGCCGAATAGGACCGGCTCAACGTCCCAAAACATACAGCCCTGCCCTCGCCGAACGATTAGCTTACGGGGCACGAAGAACGAAGGTACCACGCAAGGTTTATTAACTTAATGGTGTGTGGATTATGCTCCTTAGTGTATGCTATTAGGGCAATCAATCATCTTATGGATGAATCCAATGAATCGAGCCCGCGTCGAAAGGCATGGTGGTGTTCTCTCTCCCCACCGCCGTCCTGACCGAAGTGAAGAACCTCTCCACGACCGGCACCCGAGCCCGTGCGCACCACTATGCTCCGCTTCAAGAGATCCCTCGATCGGGGTCAAGGGCAGGCTCTTCGCAAGCTCAGGATGACGCACAGGGACAGGCATGACGCCATTCCTCCCCAAACGTCATTCTGAACGCAGTGAAGAATCTCTTCACGTCCGGCACCCAATCCCGTACGCATCGCTATGCTCCGCGCCAAGAGATCCTTCCTCCCGATGGTCGTCAGTATGACGCAAGGGGTAAGGAGTGACTCACAGAAGGAGGAATGACGCCATTCCTCCCCACCAACGTCATTCTGACCGAAGGGAAGAATCTCTTCACGTCCGGCACCCAAGCCTAAAAGCACCATAGTGCTCCGCGCTAAGAGATCCTTCGCAAGCTCAGGATGACGCATTGGGATAGGCATGGCGCTATTCTTCCACCAAACGTCATTCTGAACGCAGTGAAGAATCTCTTCACGTCCGGCACCACCGTCCCCAATCGGCTGTATAACCATGCGAACAGCAACCGATTGCCAGCGCCATGGGCCTACACCGGGAATACTACACCTACGTTGTGGCGAGCCGATCGAGGGCGTTATACATCGGCATGACGAACAACCTGGAGCGCCGCGTGATGGAGCATAAGCATGGCAAGGGGGCGCGGTTTACGCGGCAGTACAATGTCAACCGGCTGGTCTGGTACGAGACGTTTCGCCGTCCGCAAGACGCCATCGCCCGCGAGAAACAACTGAAAGGATGGCGCAGGGAACGCAAGATCGCGTTGATTGAGGCGGTGAACCCTTCGTGGGAGGATCTTGCCGCCATTGACCCCGCGGGTCGGTGAGGATCTGCGGTGATGTCTACGGTCACCGCCTTTGTCTAACGTCATCGTATACGCAGTGGACTGTCTTTCCACGCCCGGCACCCGAGCCCGTACGCACCGCTATGCTCCGCTTCAAGAGATCCTTCGCAAGCTCAGGATGACGCATTGGGATAGGCATGGCGCTATGCTTCCACCCCAACGTCATTCTGAACGAAGTGAAGAATCTCTTCGCGTCCGGCACCCGAGCCCGTACGCACCGCTGTGCCCCGGGCCACGAGATCCTTCGCTGGCTCTGGATGACGCAAGGGGTAAGGGATGACGCTACTCCTCCCCCAACGTCATTCTGAACGAAGTGAAGAATCTCTCCACGACCGGCACCCAAGCCAGCACGCACTGATGTCACCCGCGCCAAGAGATCCTTCGCAGGCTCTGGATGACGCAAGGGGTAAGGGATGACGCTACTCC
>LKNB01000038.1 GCA_001564055.1 Rhodothermaceae bacterium Tc-Br11_B2g6_7 | reverse complement strand
GTCTCAAAAGAGGTGTCGTCTCAAAAGAGGTGTCGTCTCAAAAGAGGTGCGGTGCGACAAGATAGGACGCGAGCGTCACCACAAGCCCTCCGGCCAGCAGGTAGTACGCCAGCGGAATCAGGTTAAGCCGAATGACACGCCCCGCCTCGCCGACGAGCCCGACGGTGGCCAGCGCCGCAATCACGTTGTGGATGGCGACGACATTGCCGATCGCGGCGCCCATCGCCTGCCCGGCCACGATGAGCTGCGTAGGCAAGCCGAGCGTCTGCGCCACCTCAAACTGTAGGCCGACAAAGGTGATGTTGCTAACCGTGATGGAGCCTGCGATAAACGACCCGAGCGCGCCGACCGCGGGGGCGACCATCGTGTAGGCGGGGCCGATGGCCTCGGCGGTCACCTCCGCCAGCACCACGATCATGCTTGCTTGCAGGGCGCCGGGATGTGCTCCGGTTTCGAGCATGATCTCCACCATCGCAATCACAAAGACGAGCGCCACGGCGGGGGCCGCGAGGGTTTCCGCCGCTTCGCGCCAGGCGCCGCTGACCTGTGCGCGCGTCATGTTGAAGAGGGGAATCGCCAGCAGCGCGCTGATCACCAGCCAGGTGCCGGGTACATAGGCCCATGCGATGGAGCCCGCGAGCGTGGTATCGAGGATGCCGTCCCAGACCAGCGTGAGCCCGGGTGTGGTGCGGAGCCAGGTTCCAATCGGCTCGATTACGCGCGTGCCCACCAGTAGCGCGACGAGGATCAGGTACGGGGCCCAGGCGCGCAGGAGGGACATGGAGCGGTCGGTGTCAAGCGCTACATCGGCAGTCGCCTCGCCGGCGTCGGGGCTGCCCGGTTCGATCGTCCCCACCCAGTACGAGGGCCAGGCCTCCCGCGGTGGGAAGGTCCATGGGTCCGACGGTGCGAAATACCCGGCGCGGAGGGCGCCCACCACAACCGCGCCCCCTACCATCGCCCCGATGAGGGACGGCAGTTCGGGGCCAACGAACCAGGCGGCTGTTACGTAGGGGACGACAAACGCCACGCCGGCGAACAGGCAGAGCGGCGTGACCGCCCAGAGCGCAGCGCCGGGCCGCTGGTCTTCGCTCCCGAAGAAATACACGATAACGCCAACCGCGATGAGGGGCATAAACACGCCCACGATGCCATTGAGCAGCGCGGCCCATCCGCCTGCCGCCACGGAATACTCGGCAACGGTCCATCCGCCCGCAGCAATGGCCTCTTCAAACCCACCCAGCGGTGCGTTGAACCCAACGACGACCGGCGTACCCACCGCACCGAACACCGTGGCGATGGCATGCCCGACAAGCGCCGCGACCACAGCCGCAAGGGCCGGAAACCCGAGCGCCAGCAGCAGCGGGGCGACCACCGCCGCCGGTGTCCCAAACCCCGCGACGCCCTCCAGGAACGTCGCCAAAAAGAACCCCAGCACGACCACCTGCACGCGGCGGTCTTCGCTGATCGCTGCAAACCCGGCATTGATGCGGTCTACGGCCCCCGACCGCATCAGCGTGTAGAGCAGCACGAGCGCCCCGAAGACGATCCACAGAATCTCAATCGCGGTCATCACGCCACTGAGCGATGCCGCTGCAATCCACCCCGGTGGCATCTGCCACGCCAGGTACGCCACAAGGGCCGCGGTAGCCCAGGCTACCGGCATCGCCCGGCCGGCCGGCCACAGAAACCCAACCAGAAGAACGGCGACAACAAAGAGCGGCAGAGCAGCCAGCAGCGCGTTTGCCAACACGGTATGTGGAAAGACGATGGCTAAGACGTTGAAACGAATGTCTCCACATAGCGCCCTGTGAGGCAAGGGTTTCGCGGCGTGTTGCTGCTGGCCATGGGCTTCAGCAGGTAAGCGGAGGTGCTGGTACGGTGGGGAGGGTAGCTCCCAGGGAATGGCAGGGTTGCATCCAAAACCCGCCGCAACGCATCACGCGCCCTCCGGCCCGGAGTCTACAGGCAAGGTCCACAAAGCCCACCTCAGGTATGCCTCGTGGCCACCGACGCGACCGCCGCCGGGGGCATCATCGTCAGGCCATACGGCACGCGCAACGCACACAGCGCCTCAGCCGCCAAGCGCCCGTCGATGGGGGTGTCCTCACGAACCGGGTATTCCTGCCGGACCATATCCAGGTAGGCCGCGATATCGGCGCTTGTGAAGCCATCCACAAGCATGATAAACAACGCCGGCACGTGGCGCCGGTAGAGGCCGCGTCCGTAGGGGCCCGTGCCAATCCCGAGGGGATCCCAGTACCGACAGAGCACGGTGCAGATCGACCCGCGCAGCTGTTTCGAAAGGCCGTCTTCCTGATAGATGGAGGGGAGCTGTTTCATGGCGTCGATATGGTTAGGAGAACATTGTACAGGCGGTAGAGGGGGGGCTTCGCAGGACGTCGGGTAGAGCGTATAGCGCGGTAGCGCATCCACTGTGTGCGGTGCTACCGACCCCACGGCCATCCTACGCAATCTTCCGTACGGGTGCATTACCGCGGCGTTAAACAGGTCCGTGCGTGAGGGTGTGATCCGCTTGTTTAATCCTTGGGTCATCATTTGGTGATGCTTTCCTAACGCAGGCCCCGTGCATTATCCGTACATTAACCGCCCATCAGTAATTGCTGTGTCTCCACACCTATGAATGCGTACGCGCCCCAGTCAGGCAGTGCCCGGAATGGGCAGGAGGACGTGGGTGGCGGGTGGGTACGCGCCGCGGCCGTCAGGGCCGCCTTGCAACAAGCTTTGGCGCACGATGAGGCGCGCGTGCTGTGCCTGGGCGATGGACCCTTCACGCGCCGTAACATGGCGGCCTTCCTTGCCGCTATGGGCGTGGCGCCCCTGGATCTCCGTTCGGCGTTGTGCCCCACCCTTCTCGTGTGCGGGCGCGCGAACCTGAATGCCGACCGGGTGCAGGAGCTTATGTATGTGCCGCATCGTGCGCCCGTCCTCTGTGCACAGGAGCAGGTGCTCCACGCATGCTACCAGCTCTGGGAAGAACGCAGCGGTGGCGGTCTCATCAAGCTGGGCTGGCACCCCGTACAGCGGTGGCTTACGCCTCCCGATGTGCGTCAGGAAGACACGACACCCGCAGAGGGCCCTGCGGCGGCCTCAACCGCCATCTTTTGTCCCGACGACCTGCTGCGCATGCTGCCCTATGTGGAGTACGCGATGCACGGCACCCAGGCCCGCCGTCGGAAGGTATTGCGGCAGGCCTTCGTGATGGACCTGCGCGCCCTCAAGCACATCGCGCCGGCGTCCGATGCGCGGCGGCCGGCCGCGGTCCATAGCTGGGGCCAGGGCCGGAGCCCGTGGGGCCTTCGGCGCAGCGCCACGCGACTGCAACACGTGGTGGGGTCGCTGATGCGGGCGCAGCAACGGCTGGATGGCCTCCACGCCCCGCTGCGCAGCATCTGCAGCAAAGACCTCCGTTGGCTGCGCATCAATATGTACGATGCGGGCGGGTTCGACTTCCCCTGGCCTGCAGCGTAGGTAGGAGGGGCTTCCGGTGCTCGGTGCGTCCTTGTCGAGCCGCCTTTGTTCTGATGCTCAGGCCGTTTGCCCCATCGGAAAGGGAGGGGTGCCTTCAACGGTCGGGCCTTGCAGCGAGGGTTCATCGCCCGCTGTCCACCTCGGAAGCGTATGGCGCACGCGACGCAGCACCGTAGCGCCTGCGCCGTTGGTTTGCTCCACTGGTGGGGCAATGGTTGTGAACGTGCAGGCCGTGCGTTCGCCGTCTACCTCCAGGCGCGCAAAGCCGTAGGCGTTACTGTCTACATACGTGAGGTGAGGGTTCTGGTCAGGATTGCGCTGGGCTATGGCGGCGTCGAGGTTGCCGCCGGTTTCGGCGAGTGTTGCGCTGGCGCGGGTGCCATGGCGGAAGGACAGGTTGAGCGCTTCCAGGGGGGGCGCATCGGGGCGGTCCAGCGCCACAAGCGGCCGCAACGCCTCCCCTGGGGCTACGATGCCCTCCATCGCCTTCCATACGCTGGTGGAGCTGATGCCGCAGACGGAAAATTCTGCGCCCATCGGCTGAAGCCCCTCCTCCTCGTAGCTCCGGGCGAGGTAGCCGGCAAAGTTGTTGTGGTTATCGCCGGCAAGCGAGACGATGTTCGTCATGCCCGCGTCGGCCATAAAGCCCAGCAGTTCCTCGCGCTCGGATGGATAGCCTTCCCAGGTGTCGATCGTAAAGACGGCGGGGCTGGCGTCCGGGTCTATCTGGTCCAGGTCCAGCCGCATGGGCATCAGGGGAACGGACGTCCCGAGCAGCTTCCACGTGGCGTCGCTGGCCTGGAGAACGTCTTTGAGCCACTGTTTTTGCTGTGCGCCCAGCATGGTCCCAGGAGGCGCATCGCGTCGCACATTGGGCACTTCCTGCGCGCCAAGCGTAATGGTGTCCGGAGGCTGCCCATTGTTGAACGTGCGGCCCGCGTCGAAGGCACGCACGAGCGGGAGGGGGGCAATGTACCGGGCGTTGCCGCTAATCTCTACGCCCATCGGGCCAGGCACCGGGTGGGCAGAGCGGTAGGAGCGGGTATCTGTCAGCACGAGCTCTACATGTTGCCCCCAGCGAAAGGACCGATAGATGGTGAGCGACTCGATCGCTGCCAGGTTGTTGGGCTCTCGGCTCAAACCATGATCGTCAAAGTCGGTGAGTGGCGCGTTCTCGACGTCAACCGGCTCAAAGTCGGCCGCCTGCGAAGGCACATCGCCCACCGACGGACTGCCCGTTAGCAGCGCCGGAATGTACTCGAACCAGGCCTGATTGGCGGCCACCTTTCGCTCCTGCGCGGGCTCGCCTTCTGGTGTAAATGTGGCCATCCCCTGCCAGCAGTCATCGCTAAACTCGTGGTCGTCCCACGTTACCAGAAACGGCCAGCGGGCGCGGGCTTCCCGGAGGTCAGGATCTGTCAGGTACGTTTTGTAGAGGTGGCGGTAGTCCGCCAGCGTAACGGCATGCCGGCGGGCCCAGTCCACATCGTCGCCCACCGTAGCGCCGCCGCTGGGGAAGTCGGGGAGTTGCCGTGCACCGCCGTACCCCTGAACCTCATAGATGTAATCGCCCAGGTGCAGGACAAAATCGAGCTGCTCCTCGGGTGCGGCGGCCTTGTCTTCTTCAATCAGCGTGCGGTAAGCGCTGTAGAAGCCGCCCTCGTACGACTGGCAAGAGGCAAAGGCGAAGCGGATGGGTCGGTCGCTATCGGGTCGCGGAGCGGTGCGCGTCCGGCCCGTGAGATCGCTCACATCCCCAGCCGCAATGAAGCGATAGAAATACCGGGTGTCCGGCGTAAGGTCGTGCACGAGCACGCGCACAGTAAAGTCGTCGGAGGCGTTTGCCACGAGCTGCTGCTCCGCCACTACGTGGGCGAAGTCCGGCGAGGGCGCCACCTGTACAGTCAGGGGGATGGTGTCGGGACGCGCGCCGGAGGTCGGCGTAACGCGGGTCCAGAGCACGACCGACGAGGGGGTCGGGTCGCCGGAGGCCAGCCCGTGCGGGAAGTGGTACTGCCCCGGCTGGTCTACTTTGGCAGCGCTTACCGATGGAAAGATGGGCAGGTGCGCGGCTACGGCAAAGCACCCGGCGCCCTGTAGAAAACGGCGTATGAAGGTTCGGCGGGAAGACATAGAGATCGAGGTTTCAGCGTAAGCAGACGGATGGGTAGGGCTCGGCTAAAGCCGGCCGGTGAGGCGGACCCCGAACGTGCGCGGTGGTCCCGGAATGAAGGTGGGGATACCGAAGGCACCGCCTGTGTTGCCCGCGTCAATCAGGTACTCGGTGTCGGTGGCGTTCTGCACAAAGCCCGAAACGGTCACCCGTCCGCCCGGCAGGTCAAGGCCGGCGCGCAGATTCAGCAGGCCGTAGCCTTCCTGTTCAATGCCAGGCTCGTTGTCTTCCTCGAAGAACACCTGCGATTTAAAGGTGAACGTGGGGCGCAGCCAGAGCCGCCCCAGCGCACCGGCACGCGCGCTCAGCTCGCCACCAAGGGCAAGGGTATGCTCCGGCGTCAGCCGAAAGCGGTTGCCTGCCAGCTCTTGCTCCTCGCCGTTGTTGTCGGTATCGTCGAAGGTAGCGTTGGTGTAGCCGTAGCTGCCAAAGACGGAGAGGCCATCCGCCAGCACTGCCCGGAGGCTGGCCTCGCCGCCCAACGCGGTGGCGTTTCCTGAGTCGCGTGTCTCGCTCACCAGCCCATCGGCGGTGAGCTCCACCACGCTTGTCTGGAAGTTGAAGTAATCGTAGTAAAATGCCGCCGCATCGTACTGCAGGCGATCCTGCCAGAGCAGGCCCTTAACGCCGACGTCGTAGCTCCACACGATTTCGTTGTTAAGCACGTTTACGGTGCTGGGCGCACTGACCTGGATGACGTTGGGACGCCGGCCGCGCGCCACGCTGCCAAAAATGGTAGCGGCTGAGCTGACCTGGTAGTTGGTGGCCAGCCGCCCCACCACCGACGTAAACGACGCACTGTGGCTTTGGCGGCCCTCTGTTGGGGTAAAGAGGTTGTTGGGGCCGGCGCCCAGTACAAAGCCGAGGGTGCCGGGGTCATCGGCAGGCGGCACATCCAGCGCGCCGGTGCCTTCCTCATAGGTTGCGCGCAGTCCTGCAGTTAAGGACCAGCGTGGCGTGAGGTCGTAGGTGCCGTCGGCAAAGACCTCCAGCGCCGTCATGGAGCCGAAGTTTGTGCTGACTTCCTGGTGGCTTTCTTTGAGCGGCTGCCCTGTCAGCGGGTTCGTGGTGAAGCTCAGGTTCGGTGAACCGTCAGGGTTGAGGAGGGGCAGCGCCGGGATGGCGGGGTTCACCTGGTTGAGCAGAGGCGAGAGCAGCGCGAAGAAGCTCCGCTCGTCGGTGCGGAAGGGCACGCGCTGATAGCCGTCCTCCCAAAAGAGGCTCGCGCCGCCGAAGCCCCGGAAGCGCTCGCCGCCGTCGTAGTTGAGGCGCACTTCCTGACTAAACTGCTGGCCGAACGCGTCTTCGTCAAACTGAAGCGCTGGCGCCGGCGTCCCGTCGGCATCGAAGCGCTCCAGGGAGTCAAACTCGCGATAGGCTGTGATGCTGGAGAGGATCCAGGCGGGCGCGAGCTGGTGGTCGGCCAGCAGCGTGACGCCCCACACGGTGCGGTCTACAAACAATTCGTCATCGCCCAGCACTGGATCGGCGCCGCCCATCGCCGCCGAGGCGAAGGGGCTGAGCTGCCCGCTCGGTGGGGCAAACGTGCCACTCTTAAACGACGTGCCCGGTGGGGTATCGCGCTGAACGTTTACGATGGCATCTACTACGGTCCGGTCGGTTGGCAACCAGCGGAGCGAGAGGCGCCCGGCCTGTGTCTCCTTTCCATTCAGTCGGCCGCCCAGCTCGTTCTCGATAGCGCCGTCGCGCTGGGAATAGATGCCCGCCACGCGCAACAGGAGGTTGTCGGTCAGCGGCGTGTTCACAAATCCTGTGGCGTAGCGCTCGCTGAAGTTGCCCACCCCTACCGTCGCCTCAGCGGCCACGCGGCGCTCGGGTTTGTTCTGGATGAGGTGCACCGCGCCAATCTGCGCACCGCGTCCGAAGAGCGTACCCTGCGGCCCTTTCAAGACCTCAACCCGGTCCATGTCGAACAACTCCACCACCGAGCCCCGCGATTTGCTGATGGAGACGCCGTCCTGAAAGACCGAAACGCGCGGCTCAATGCGCGAGTCGCCACTGTCGCTGGTGATGCCACGGACCACAAAGCCGGGGTTGTTGGGGCTTTGGATCTGAATTTCAAGACCCGGGATGAACGTCGAAAGGTCGTCGAATTGCTCCAGCTCCAGGTCCTGCATCAGTTGGCCGTCCAGCACCGATAGAGCAGCCGGCACCTCTTCTACAGCTTGCAGGCGTTTTTGGGCGCTTACGACGACGCCGTCAAGCGAGAGGGCGCGCTCGGCAAGCGTGAAGGTCACCTCGGCAGATGCGCCCGCCTCAATGCGTACCTCTTGCCGCGTAAGCTCGAAGCCTACAAATTGGGCGACGGCGGTGTACGTGCCGGCCGGCACCCGGGTAAGGCGAAAGCGGCCGTCTTGCCCCGCCACGGTTGCCAGCGAGGTGCCCTCCAGGCGGATGGTGGCCCCCGGGAGCGGTTCGCCCGCATCGGCCTGGACAATGCCGCTCAGGCTTCCGGCTGTCTGTGCATGGGTGGTCGTCGTGCCGAAAAGAAAGACACTTCCGAGGAGCAGGAGCGTCAGGAGGATGCCGACCGGGGCCCCCGTCCACTGGGGGAGATGAACGGCGTCAGGTGGCACAGCACCGGGCGTGTGGGCGGTATTGCGCAGAATGGCTGTGTAGCGAGGATTCAACATGGGATCGGGCGATGGGATGGGACGGTGGGTATCAGGAGGACGGCCGCTGTAGCCAGCCCACCTGCATCGCCCAAGGGTAAAGCCCGCGTCTTACCAGATGATTACCCTGTGGTTATCCTTCCGTTAACCATCATCCCGCCTTGTAAACGAGGTATCTTGAAGCGCTTGCGCATCCGGTTGAAGCCCCCTGGGTCACTTTTCCGCACTGGCCACGTAGGGCGCTTTACCAGAGGACAGACAGAGACGCTCACACCATCAGCGGAAGGGACTCATGCGTGAAATTCGAACGGCCATTTCTATTCAAGCGCCGCCCGCCGTCGTCTGGGCGCACCTCACCGATCTACCGCGCTATGCCGCCTGGAACCCGCTCGTGCGGGAAGCAGCAGGCACGGTAGCGCCCGGCGCTCGCCTGAAGGTGCAGATCCAGTTGCCCAGCAGGGCGCCAATGACGTTCACGCCAATCGTGACGAAAGCCGTGCCCGAACGTGCATTTCGCTGGCGTGGGAAGCTGCTGGTGCGTGGGCTGTTCGATGGTGAGCATATCTTCGAGATGGAACCCGAAGGCGACGGGCGTTGCCGTTTCGTGCATCGCGAGCGGTTCTCTGGGGTGCTTGTCCCGTTGCTGTGGCGCTTTCTGGAAACCCCGACCCGGGCCGGCTTTGAGGAGATGAACGCCGCGCTCAAAGCCCGGGCCGAAGAGCAGGCGGGGGGGCAGGCCGTGGGATGAGGGCTGTAGTGCATGCCAGGCCTGCAGATACGCCGGCCCGGCGGTCACCGCCCCCGCCGCTTCCTCGGAATCTGCCGGCCTTGCATCATATGCGTCGATCACCACATCTACCAGTGGTTTGTACAGGGGGATGTGCAATGAGTGCTCGATCGGAGACTCGTTCCGTGGGTAGAAGGGGCGAGAGATAGCGTCAAAAATCCTACTAAATTGCAAGCAGCGCCGTCATAAGTTTATTTATTTTCGTGTGCAGTCTCCGATACATCGTTTACACCCACGAGGCCGAAAGCAAAGGGCGGTCAATGCCAAACGGTGGTGGCCTCTTTAAGAGATTCGCGGAATTGATTCACAAATGACACACGATGCCACCTCCTGATATACCTAAAAATGAACGTGAGCGCTTGTATGAACTGCGGCGTTATAACCTGGATAAAAACACCAGTGATCATGCCTACGACTTCCTCACGCGGATGGCAGCCACTATATGTAGTACGGACAACTCCCTATTGAGCATCATTGATGACGACGTACAATGGTTCCTGTCACAGCATGGCACGGCGTACGACGAGACCCCGCGAGAGTATGCCTTCTGTGCGCATGCGATCAACAATCCGAATAACCTCTTAATCGTTGAGGACGCCCGGGAGGATGCCCGGTTTAAGGAGCATCCCGCGGTGCTCGGCGCACCTGGTATCGTCTTCTATGCAGCAGCACCGCTGGTAACCGAAGCCAACGTTGCGCTGGGCACGCTGTGTGTGGTCGACCAGCAGCCTCGCACCCTTACGCAGGAGCAGAAGAACGAACTGCGTCTGCTTGCCGCACAGGCGGTCAAGCTGCTGGAGCTGGAGAAAACGACAACCGTTCTCAAGGACGCCAACCGGAAACTAAAAAAGCAAGAAGAGCTGCTCCGGGTTACCCAGTCCGTCAATAAGATTGGCGCCTGGGAAATGGATCTCGATACCGGCAAGACGTACTGGTCAGAGGAAGTCTATAAGATACACGAGGTTGACAAAACGTTTGACCACAACAAGTCAAATGGGCTCGACTTTTATCATCCAGAAGACCGAGAAACAGTGAGGCGCGCTATTGAGAGCACGCTAACGACGGCGGAGCCCTTTGATGTCACGGCCCGTTTTATCACAGCCAAAGGGAATCAGCGCTGGGTACGGGCAACCGGCCACCTGCACGCCGATGACGCATCAGACAAATGCCTCATCGGCGCTTTTCAAGATGTCACAAGCCTCAAGGAATCAGAGCAAAAGTTTAAGGGCATATTCGATTCCACCTTCTCGTTCTTGTGGATTTTAGATGCCGATGGAATCGTTCGCGATACGAATAAGGCCTCGTTGCAGGCCGCCGGCATCACAAAGAAAGAAGTCGTCGGCGAACCCTTCTGGAAGTGTTACTGGTGGCAGGCCTCCGGCCAGGAACGAGCACGTCTGCAAAACAGCATTGCCCGAGCCAGGGCAGGGGACGAGGCAACCTACGAGGCGACCGTTTCAGTGGAAGGAGATCGTACCCTCCCCATCCTGTTTTCACTTCGCCCTGTCTTTAGGGAGGGCGACATCCAATTCATCGTAGCCGAAGGACACCCGATCGAAGACGTGGTGACGGCGAGGAATCGGTACCGCGCAGTACTTGAGGGGACGCGTGCGGGCACCTGGAAGTGGAATGTGCAAACTGGCGAAACTGTTTTTAATGAGCGATGGGCGGAAATCGTTGGCTACACGATCGAGGAAATCAGTCCGACGACCATCGATACCTGGGTGGAATTTGCTCATCCCGATGATTTGAAAAAAAGCAACGAACAGCTTGAAGCGGTTTTTTGCGGCGAACGAGACTTTTATGACATTGAGTGCCGGATGCGCCATAAGAACGGGGACTGGGTCTGGGTGCATGATCGCGGCAAGGTCGTCTCCTGGACACCAGGTGGCGAGCCACTGATGATGTATGGCACCCACCTGGACATCACGGAGCAGAAGCTAATAGAGGAAGCCCGCACGGCATTAGTCAAGCGGTTCGAGCGTATAGACGCCCACGTGCCGGGAGCTATCTATCAATTCCAACTCATGCCCGATGGGCAGACCCGTTGCCCCTATGCCAGTGCAGGCATACAGCAGGTGTTCGGTGTAACCCCGCAGGAAATAGCAGGCGATGCCGCCGTCCTGTTCGAGCGGATCCATCCAGAAGACGTAGACCAAGTCAGGGCCTCTATCGAGGTCTCCGCCCGTACCCTGACCACTTGGCGGCATACCTGCCGGGTCAACCTTCCAGACGGGCGGACGATCTGGGTTGAAGGTGAGGCCACCCCAGAAGCCCTCCATGACGGAAGTATCCTATGGCATGGCTACATCCAGGACATCACCGAGCAAAAAGAAGCAAGCCGTAAGCTTTTATACAACGAACGCTTACTGCAGTCGCTCTATGAGCTTTCTCCGATCGGCATTGCCCTTAACGATTACGAAACGGGAGCATTTGTCGATGTCAACGAGAAACTGGTGGAGCCGACTGGCTACACGAAAGAGGAGTTTCTTAACCTTAGCTACTGGGATGTGACCCCCGAGGAGTACAAGCAGGAAGAGATGGAGGCGCTCCAAAGCATGGAGGCCACCGGCACGTATGGCCCCTTCGAGAAGGAGTACATCAGAAAGGACGGCAGCAGGTATCCTGTCTTGCTCCGTGGCGTCACCGTACAGGACTTGGATGGGCGCAAGCTCATCTGGTCATTCATACAGGATGTTTCGGATATCAAACAGGCCGAGCAGGACCTGAGTGAGGCGTTAAGAAACCTGCAGTCCATCCTTGATGCCAGCACCCAGGTGAGCATCATTTCAATCGATGACACGGGCCGGATACGTACCTTCAATCGGGGTGCTGAACGCATGCTGGGGTACACCCTTGAGGAGGTCGTCGGGTGCAGCTATGAAGACACGCTACACGTCCCGGAAGAGGTGGCATCACAGGCAGCAGCCTTTTCAGAAACGTATCAGGAGGCCGTAGAGGGCTACCAGGCCCTCTGTTTGGAGGCCAACAGGCGCGGGCAGTACACCGCCGAGTGGACCTACACCCATAAGGACGGAAGCCATATTCCCGTACTGCTGTCCATTACGCCAATGTCTCCGGCCCCTGATGGCGGCGGTCATCTCGCCGTTGCAGCTGACGTCAGCAGTTTGAAGAAGGCTGAACAGGAGATACAGGCCCTGCTTACGATAACAGAGAACCAAAACGAGCGGCTTAAAAATTTCGCGCACATTGTTACCCATAACCTGCGGTCAAACACAGCGGGGATCCTTGGGTCGCTGGATTTAATGGAGGTTACCAATAAGGAGCTGTTTGAAAACGACTTCGTTCAGATGCTTAGGCGGAGTGCTGAGGGCCTGGAGCGTACCATCGAAAATCTTACGGAGGTCGTAAGGCAAAGCTTCGTCAACGAGAACAGCACCTGCCCGGTGTGCCTGCAGGACAGTGTGGATACGGCCCTGCACACCCTCATGCACTACGCAGGCAACGTCGGCGTAGAGCTCATCAGCGAGGTGCAGGAAGGGGTGTGTGTGGAAGGTGTCCCGGCGTATGTCGACAGTGTGGTCAGTAATTTTATTAGCAACGGTATAAAGTACAGCGACCCGGCCAAAAAGAGTTTTGTCAGAGTATATACCGAGTCCCGAGAAGATGAGGTTATGATAGTCTTTGAGGACAACGGCATAGGCATAGACTTGGGCGCGCACGGGGCAGACCTCTTTGGCATGTACCAGACGTTCCACGATCACGAGGACGCGCGCGGCGTGGGCCTGTACATCACAAAAAACCAGATCGCGTCCATGGGGGGGCGCGTGGAGGTGGAGAGCACGCCGGCCGAGGGGTCGTTGTTTAAGGTATACCTCCCGGCTGCCAGCGCCGCTACTTAGGTGCTGCGAATGCTGTGCCGTGTAGGCGCGCCATCACCGCACGCGCCGCAGCACACTTACAATTTCGCCCACCACGTGATAGCCAGGGTCGTCCGGTGGGAAGGTATGCTCCGTGTAGTTGCGGTCGGCGGGGCGAAAGTGCACGCGCCCGTTGGCCAGCTCGAAGCGACGGGCCAGCAGGGTCTCGCCCATGAGGACGGCCACGAGGGTGCCGTTCCGAACGGCGCGCTCGGGCACCTCTTCCACCACGAGCAGGTCGCCTTTGTAGAGCCCGGCGGCGTTCATCCCGTCGTCTCCGGCGCGAGCAATGAGGCACGCCTCCGGGTCGCGCACCCCGCGCATCAGGTAGGGGTCCACGGCCAGCAGCCCCTGGGGTTTATCGCGAAGGGAATCGGGCGCATCGCTGGACGTGCGGCTGATGACAGGCAGGTCGGGTACGCCGTCATCGTCCAGCGCAAAGGGGTCGTCCTGTGCTACAAGGGATAGCCCGCGCGCCTCGTTGGGCGTCCGCTCGATGTAGCCTTTGGTCTCCAAGGCACGGACCTGCTTGTGGACTCCGCTGACAGACCGGATCCCAACGGCGTCGCCAATCTCCTGGAGGGTAGGCGGCTTGCGTTCGGTGCGCATGAAGCGGCGGATGAACTCGTAGATCTCATTCTGGCGCTCGGTAAGGGGCGTAGGCATGGGCAGCATGGGGAAGCAGCGCGGTATATGTGTGCCCGCAATATACGTGAACCACGGCTAAAGGTGAAATAATTTTCTCACATATATTCGAACATAGAGAAATTATTTTCTTTAGGCTGTGCGCCTTCTGGGGCCGGGTATGTGTCATGAGAAATACACACCATCAAAATCACCGAATGCGGCGTAATTTCCTTGACTTTCCAGCGTTATACCGTACATTGGGGAGTGGTGGGGAAAAGTGGGGAACTACCCCAGGCCTCCATCTTGCAATACAGCCCCTCGCATCCACGGGTGGGCGCACTTGCAGCCCTAACTACTGTGCATCCTCATGGCCGGCTTCAAAGGACAGGCTGAATATTCCGTCGATAGCAAGGGTCGCGTGGCGATCCCTGCGAAGATGCGGAATGACCTGAACCCGGCGGCGAAGAACACCTTCACCATCACCCGGGGCTTTGAGCAGTGCATCTTTCTCTACCCGTTGGATCGGTGGGGCGAGATGGAGGACGAGTTCCGAGGGCTCAACATGTTCAATCAGGAAGCCCGCGCGTTCGTGCGGACCATCCTCCGGTGGGCCGATGAGGTAAGCCTGGACGGGCAGGGGCGTGTGTCGCTACCGAAGCCGCTCGTGGAGTTTGCGGGGCTGGATGGCAAAGCCCTTATCATTGGCTCGCTGGACCACATCGAGATCTGGAATCCGGCCGTGTTTGAGGACTACCTGAACGCACAGGCGTCCGACTACGAAAGCCTGGCCGAAAGCGTGATGGGGGTGCTCTGATGACGAATGCCTCCTCACATATTACGGATGGTGGGGCCGACCCGTCGTACGGCTCATCGTATCACGTGCCGGTCCTCTGCGATGCTGTGGTGGAGCACCTCATTACCAACCCTGCCGGGTGCTATGTGGATGCTACGCTGGGCGGTGGGGGACACGCGGCGGCGCTGCTTGACGCGCTGGCCCCGGCTGGGCGCGTGATTGGCATCGACCAAGATGCCGAAGCGCTGTCGGCCACTCGCGCGCGCCTCTCCGACGCTGTAGCGGCCGGGCGTCTGCAGGTCGTCCGTGGCAACTTCGAGCGCCTCGCGCATCTGCTTACGGATGTGCTGGAGTTGGAGGCAATCGACGGCCTGCTGCTGGACCTGGGCGTGTCGTCGCATCAGCTGGATGAGGCGGACCGTGGATTCAGCTTTCAGCAAGAGGCCCCACTGGACATGCGCATGGACGACCGGCAGGGGCTGACCGCTCATCAGGTAGTGAACGACTGGTCGGAGGAAGACCTGCGCGAGGCGCTCTGGACGTATGGCGAGGAGCGCGCGGGCGCACGGATCGCCCGGGCCATCGTCGACGCCCGGCCCCTCGACACCACCACAGCGCTGGCCGACGCGGTGCGCCGCGTGGTGCCTACCCGCGAGGAGGTGAAGACGTTGGCGCGCGTGTTTCAGGGCATCCGGATTGCCGTGAACCGCGAGTTGAAGGCGCTGGAGGCGGCCCTGCAGCAGGCGGTGGATGTGTTGCAGATCGGCGGGCGGATGGCCGTCATCAGCTACCACTCGCTCGAAGACCGCCGCGTGAAGCGCTTCTTCCGCCATGGCAACCTGCAGGGGGAGCCGCGCCGCGACGTGTATGGCAACCCCGTGACGCCGTGGAACGAGCTTACACGCAAGCCCCTGCGCGCCTCCGACGCCGAAATAGAGGCCAACCCGCGCGCCCGTAGTGCTCGCCTGCGCATCGCCGAACGCATCGCCGAGCCCGACTTACCGGCCGTCCCGTAGCGTTGCTGTCCGCAGCAGGGCTCGTGCACGCCGGCTGTCCAACCCTTCACCCTATCATCCTTCTCACCCACTCCTTTCCCCACCCTGCATGCCCCGCTCGCGAGATGACAAACCGTTTGTGGTGCGCCGCCCGGCGCAGCACACCCCGCGGCCCAAGCGCAAGCGCGCGAGCGGCCCAGGAGCGGTGCGGCGCAAGCGGTCGTCGGCGTCACAAAAAAAGACCACCGCGCGGCCGGCCTCGGTCATCTGGTCGGGCTTGCGCAACGACCCGGCCAAGCTGCCGGATTGGAAGGAGCTCTCGGCCGACGATGCCCGCGAGTCCCGGGCGACCCGCGGGCGCGACTTTCTGGAGTCGGTGCCCACCACGCGCTTTCTGCTCTGGCTCTTTGCCGTGCTGTTGGGCGCCGTGATGTACGTCGGCCACGTGCACGCCACGCAGCAACTGGTAGCCGAACTCGAACAGGCCCGCCAGCAGAACCTGCAGCTCCACCTGCAACACAGCCGCCTGAAGGGCGACTTCGACCGCATCACCGGGCCGGCGGTCATTCACGAGCGTGCCCAGGCCCTGGGCCTACGCCGAGGGGCCGGGGCCGCCGGTCCGCCCATCACCGTCCCTGCGCAGCCCTAACGCTTGTATTGATCCGCTTTTTCATCACGCTATAGCCTGCACCGCCTCACGTGAAACCAAAAGACCAAATACTAACACGGATGTACGTGTTGCTGACGCTGCTCGTGCTGGCCCCGGTGGCGGTTGGCGTCCAGGTGGGGGGGCTGTACCTGGGCGACCGGGCGGAGTTGCGGTCGGCGGGTGAGCGGCAGGCCAGTTCCTTCGTTGACCTGCCGGCGCTGCGCGGCGCGGTCACCGATCAGGCCGGACGCGTGCTGGCAGTGAATACCACACGGTACGATCTGGCGCTGGACCCCACCCAGCCAGGCTTCGACGCGCAGGCGGAGCGGCTCTATGCCAACCTGGCCCGGCTCACCGGGCGCTCCGCAGCCTACTACCGGCGGCGCGTCGCGCAGCGGTCGAGCCGGCAGTACGTGGCGCTGACGCGCAACTTGGCCGAAGACCAACGGACCGCCGTTGAGGGGTGGGAGATTCCCGGGCTGATTCTGGAGCCGACCTTCTCGCGCCGGTTCAACTATGGCACCACGGCCGCCCACGTGCTGGGCCACGTGAGCGCGGACGGCACGGGGCTGGCCGGGCTGGAGGCGCAGTACAACGATGCGCTACGTGGGGAGCCGGGCCGCCGGGCCGTCAAGCGCGACCGCCGCAACCACGTCCGCGCGGTGGTGGGCGGGGCCGTGGTGGAGCCGAAGCACGGCGAGTCGCTGGTGCTTACCATCGACCTGGTGCGGCAAACCATTATGGAAGAGGAGCTGCAGCAGGGCATGCAGGAGACCGGCGCCCGCTGGGGCACCGCCATCGCGATGGATCCGCGCACCGGGGCCATCCTCGGCATGGCCAACCAGCCGACGTACGATCCAAACCGCGCCTCTGCCTTTGGCACCCGCGCCCGCCGCAACTACGCCCTCACCGACCGCATGGAGCCCGGCTCCACGTTTAAGGTGGTGGGGGCTGCCGCCGCGATCGAGCAGGGGCTCATCAGCATGCAAGACTCGGTGGAGACTGGCGATGGATGGGCGGTCTTCCATGGACGCACCATGCGCGACATTCGCGCTTACGGCACCATTACCTTTGAGGACGTCCTTGCCAAGTCGAGCAACGTGGGTATGGCCCGCATCCTGCGCCAGATGGACCGCGGTGTCTTCTACCAGTACGCGCGCAACCTGGGCTTTGGGCAGCCCACCTGGATTGACCTGCCCGGCGAAGTAGGCGGCACGCTGCGGCGCCCGGCGGCGTGGAGCGGTACCTCGCTGACCTCGCTTTCCATTGGCTATGAGGTGGACGTGACGCCGCTGCAGGTGCTCTCGGCCTACAGTGCGCTGGCGAACGGCGGCACGCTGATGCAGCCCTTCGTGCTGGCCGAGCGGCGAAGCGTCACCGGCGCATCGCTGTGGAAGGCCGAGCCCACCGTTATCCGCCAGGCCCTGAAGCCCGAGACGGTGGAGGCTCTCCGCCCGGCGCTCATCAAAGCCGTGGAGGAAGGCACGGCCACCCGCGCACAGGTAGAGGGCCTCTCCATTGCCGGCAAGACGGGCACTGCGCGGAAGGCCGGCGCGGGCGGCTACACCGGGGCGTACCGCTCCTCGTTTGTGGGTTTCTTCCCGGCAGATGACCCCGTGGTGGCCATGATCGTGGTGCTGGATGAGCCGCAGAGCCACTCGTATGGCGGCGTGGTGGCCGCGCCCATCTTCCAGCGGATTGCCGAGCGCTGGGCTGGCACTTTCCCCGAGCAGGTAGATCAGCGCCGGGCGGCGCGCGCTGCCGCCCATGCCACCCCCGATGCTGACGACACGGCTCCCGACGCCTCCAGCGCCGTCCGCACCGCGGCCCTGACGCCAGCCGCGGAAGCGGCCTCCGCTGCGGCAGACCTGGACGCGCTGGCCCGCCAGGACTCCCTCACCGCCATGCCCGACCTCCGCGGCCACAGCACCCGGGCGGCGCTGCATCTGCTCTGGCAGCATGGCATCGACGCCCGGGTCGACGGCCACGGCCGCGTTGAGGCACAGCAGCCGGCGCCGGGCGCGGCCGTGCCCCAGACGGTTACCCTCACCGGCACCCGATCCCCCTGATTTCTCCCTCACCCCTGCTCCTCATCACAACCCCCTTGTATGATTCATGCTACAACCCTGCTAAGCCGCCTGCGAGCGGCTGGACTGATTACCTCGGCGCATCGCGTCGACGCAGTAGATGCTATCGACCATCTGGCGCATGATAGCCGGATGATTGAGGCCGACGGCTGCTTCTTTGCCCTCCGGGGCAGGCAGACCGATGGCCACACGTTCATTGACAAGGCTGTTAGCAACGGAGCCATCGCGGTTGTTTGCGAGACGCTACCCGACGAGGTGCTGGCCCGCCATAGCGGCGTGGCCTTCCTCCGGGTGACGGATGCGCGCGCGGCGATGGCCGAGGCCGCGGCTGCCTTCCACGGCGACCCGGCCGACCGGCTCCGCATGGTGGGCGTGACGGGCACCAACGGCAAGACTACCGTCGCCTATCTGATGCATCACCTGCTCGAAGCGCTCGGCGAACGGGCGGGGCTGGTGGGCACGGTGGCGTACCGCTTCGGCGGACTGCCCGTGCCGGCCACCCGCACCACGCCCGACGCGCTGGAGCTGCACTGGATGCTCCGCGAGATGGTCGATGCCGGCTGTACGGCCTGCGTGATGGAGGCCTCCTCGCATGCGCTGGATCAACGGCGCACGTGGGGGCTGCCCTTTAGCGCGGCGCTGTTTACGAACCTTACGCAGGACCACCTCGACTACCACGAGACGATGGCGGCCTACCGCGACGCCAAGCGGCGGCTCTTCACGGAGCTGCCCTCCAACGCCGTCGCCGTCTACAACAGCGACGACGACGCGGGCGCCGCCATGGTCGAGGGCACCCCGGCCCGCACCCGCTCCTTTGGCACGAGCGCTGACGCTGACGTACAGGTTGACGTGTTGGCCAACGAGCACACGGGCCTCCGCCTCCGTCTGCGGGCCGATGAGGCCACCTACGAGCGCACGTTTCGCCTGGTGGGCGGCTTCAACGCCTACAACCTCGCCGGCGCGTATGCTGCCGCGACTGCGATGGGTTATGCGCCGGATGCTGTGCTGGATGCCCTGGCGCAGGCGCCGCCGGTGCCCGGCCGGTTCGAGCGGCTGCAGTTTGCCGACGGCACGACCGCCATCGTGGACTACGCCCACACCCCCGACGCCCTGCAGAAGGTGCTCGTCACGGCTCGCGATATCCTGCCGGATGGCGCCGCTCTCTGGTGCATCTTTGGATGCGGCGGTGACCGCGACCGCAGCAAACGCCCACAGATGGGAGCCATCGCCGAAGCCCATGCTGACCGCGTTATCGTGACCAGCGATAACCCACGCACGGAATCCCCGGCGCAGATCATGGCCGACATCCACGAGGGCTTTGGCGACCCGGAAGCCGCCTGGTGGATTGAAGATCGGGAGGAAGCCATCGCCCGCGCCGCCGCCGAAGCCGCGCCCGGCGACATGGTCGTCGTAGCCGGCAAGGGCCACGAAACCACGCAGGTGGTGGGCGAGGAGAAGCGCACCTTTGACGACCGGGAGGTCGTCCGCCGTCTTTTCGAACAGCGGACGGCCTAAGCGCGCATGCTCTACTACCTCATCGAATACCTTGATCGCCTCTACGACCCTCCGGGGTTTCAGGTGGTGCAGTTCATCACCGTACGGGCGGCGCTGGCCGCGGTCACGGCGCTCTTCATTGCGCTCTTCCTCGGCAAGCACATCATCCGGTGGCTGCGCGCGCAGCAACTGGGCGAGCAGGTACGCGATGACGTCATCGTGAGCCATGCCCACAAGGCCGGCACGCCTACCATGGGCGGCGTCATCATCCTGCTCAGCATCCTCGGGGCCACGCTGCTCTGGGGGGCGCTGCAGGAAGTGTACGTGTGGCTCATCGTGCTGGCCACGGCCTGGATGGGGGCGTTCGGCTTTGTGGACGACTACATCAAAACCGTGAAGCGGGACAAGCGCGGCCTCGCACCCCGGATCAAGGTGGTGGGGCAGGTGACGCTGGGGATCCTGGTGGGCGCCGTCCTCTACTTTCATCCGCAATTTGCGGAGGTCCGCTCCATCACCTACCTGCCGTTCATTCGCGACGGTTTTATCGACTATGCGGTGCTGGGCGCAATTGGCCCGGTGGACCTGACCTGGCTGCTCTACATCGGCGTGTCGGTGTTTATCATCACCGCGCTCTCCAACAGCGTCAACATTACCGATGGGTTGGACGGGCTGGCCACGGGCGTCACCGCGTTTGTGTCGCTGGGCCTGCTGGCGCTCACCTACATTGCCGGAAACGTGGTGCTGGCCAACTTCCTGAACTCCATTTACCTGCCCGGCGCCGGCGAGCTGGCCGTGTTTGCTGCGGCCATGGCAGCGGCCTGCTTCGGTTTCCTCTGGTATAACGGCTTCCCGGCCAGCGTCTTCATGGGCGATACCGGGTCGCTGGCGCTGGGGGCTGCGGTGGGCGCCATCATGCTGATGATCAAGAAAGAGCTGCTGTTGCCGCTGCTGGGCCTCGTCTACTTTGTCGAGGCCTGCTCGGTTATCGTCCAGACGGGGTACTTCAAGTACAGCCGCTGGCGCACGGGCACGGGGCAGCGTGTCTTTCGGATGGCGCCGCTCCATCATCACTACGAAGCCAAGGGCGAGCACGAAGCCAAGATCGTGCTCCGCTTCTGGATCATCGCCGCGCTGGCGGTGATCGCCACCCTGCTGGTCCTGCGCATTCGCTGACCTCCACCCCAACCTGTACGCACCTACTCGCATGACCCCTGAAACCCTCCAACAACAGCGCGTGACCGTGGTCGGCGGCGCCCGTAGCGGCGTAGCCGTGGCGCGGTTGCTGCGGTCGGCCGGGGCGGAGGTGTTCCTCACGGAGCACGCCGCGCTGGAGCCGAGCGTGTGTGCGACGCTGGAGGGGTTGGGCGTAGCCTACGAAACCGCCGGCCACACGCGCCGCGCGCTGGAGGCCGACATGGTCGTCGTTAGCCCCGGCGTGCCCTCCACCGCGCCCCTGGTGCAGCAGGCGCAGCGCATCGGGCTGCCGGTGTACTCGGAGATCGAGGCCGCCTCCTGGTTCTGCCAGGCGCCCATTGTGGCCATTACCGGCTCCAACGGCAAAACGACCACCACAAGCCTGCTGGGGCACGTCTTCCGCACCGCCGGCCGCGCGCCCATCGTGGCGGGCAACATCGGCTACCCCTTTGCGGACTATGTGCAGAAGGCTACGCCGGACGATGTGGTGGTGCTGGAGGTGTCCAGCTTTCAGCTCGACCACATCGACACCTTCCGCCCGAAGGTGAGCGTCTTGCTCAACATCACGCCCGACCATCTGGACCGCTACAACAACAACTTTAACGCTTACGCCCAGGCCAAATTCCGCATTTTTGCCAACCAGCAAGAAGGCGACGTGCTCATCTACAACCACGACGACCGCCTTATCCGCGAGCATGTGGCCCACGTAGCCCCGAAGCGCTCCTTCACTCCCGTTGCGATCAGTCAGCATCACGAAGTGCCGACCGGTGCTTTCGTGCGCGAGGGCACCATCATTCTGCGCATTCATCAACAAGAGGACGTACTCATGCAAGCCAATAAGCGAGCGCCCGCCCTTTCGGGCCGTCATAATCTGTACAACTCGCTGGCCGCCGCCGTAGCCGGACGCGTGATGGAGGTCCGCAGCGATGTGGTGCGCGAGAGCCTCACCAGCTTCGAGGGGGTGCCGCACCGGCTGGAGTTTGTGCGCACCGTCGATGGTGTGCGCTACGTTAACGACTCCAAGGCGACGAACGTGAATGCCGTCTGGTATGCGCTGGAAAGCTTTAACGAGCCGCTGGTGCTGCTGGCGGGCGGCCGCGACAAAGGCAACGACTACAGCAGCCTCAAGCCCCTCGTGCAGCAGAAGGCCCGGGCGGTGATTGCGCTGGGCGAGAGCGCCGACACGGTGATGCAGGAGCTGGGCACCCGCGCCCCGCACGCCACCCGCGCCGCCACCATGGAAGAGGCCCTCCGCCATGCGCGCCTCTTTGCCGCGCCCGGCGACGTGGTGCTGCTCAGCCCGGCCTGCTCCTCCTTCGACATGTTCGACAACTACGAGCACCGCGGCGACACCTTCCGCCGACTCGTCAACAGCCTGTAACGCCTTCTTCTTTCCTTTCCCGCACGCAGCGTACCCTGCCGGTGAAGACTTTCATTACCGAACATATCAACAAGCTGGGCCATGTGGACAAGTACGTCCTGTGGTCGGTATTCATCCTGTGTGCTGCCGGGGTCGTCGCGGTGTATAGCGCGATCTCGTTCTTTGCTGAAACGCGGACGGGCGACGGCGCCGAGCACTACTTGCTGCGCCACGGCGTGCGGGTGCTGCTGGCGCTGGGGGTGATGGGCGTAGTGAGCATGATTGATTACCGTCGCCTGGCGAGCTACAGCCGCTACTTTTTGATTGCCGCGCTGGTCCTCCTGATGGTGGTGCAGGTGGCCGGTGCCACATATGGCGGAGCCACCCGCTGGCTGCGCGTCGGCACGTTCGGCTTCCAGCCCTCAGACCTGGTGAAGGTGGCCCTGCTGCTGTACCTGGCGGTGCTGCTGGCCAAGAAGCAGGCCTACATCAAGGACTTTACGCGCGCCTTCGTGCCGCTGATGGTGTGGATTTTGGCGTCGGTGGTGCTGATTGGGATGGAAGACCTCTCAACCGCCGCGCTTGTCTTCTCCATTGCCCTGGTGATGTGCTTTGTGGGACGGGTGAGCCTGCTGCACCTGAGCGGCCTGACGCTGGCCTGCCTCGGGCTGGCCTTCGTGCTGCTGCTGGCCTCCCCCACGCGGGCGGCTCGGGTGGAGGCGTTCGTCGGCACCAACATCTTCCCCCATACCAACCAGGAAGAAGTCGAGAGCCTGCAGCACGAAGGGTATCAGGCCCATCAGGCACGCATCGCGTTTGCCATGGGCGGCCTCACCGGGGTCGGCCCTGGCAAAAGCACCCAGCGCGACTTCCTGCCGCATCCGTACAACGACTTTATCTTTGCGATCATCGCGGAAGAGTACGGTGCCCTGGGGGCCCTCGGCTTGTTGAGCCTCTTTGCCCTCATTCTGTACCGGGGGTTGATGCGCATTGCACGCCGCGCCCCCGATCCGCTGGGGCTGTTTCTGGCGGTCGGGGTGACCGTGATGGTGACCTCGCACGGCTTCATCCATGCCGGCGTCGCCTCCGGGCTGCTCCCGGTGACGGGGTTGGCCATGCCCTTTGTATCGTATGGCGGCACCTCGATGGTAGCCATGGGCGCCCTGATGGGCGTACTGCTGAACATCTCGCTGCACACCCAATCCGCAACCGACTAACACGCTTCGCTGTCGCTATATGACCGCACCGCTACGCATACTGATGACGGGAGGAGGTACGGGGGGACACGTGTACCCGGCCATTGCCATCGCGGATGCCATTCAGGCGCTGGAGCCCGCGGCCGAGCTGGTGTTTGCCGGCACGAAGGACCGCCTGGAGTGGGAGGCGGTGCCGGCGGCAGGCTACCCCATCCGGCCGATCACCGTGCAGGGGCTACAGCGGCGCCTTACCGCGAAGAATCTGCTGTTTCCGCTGCGGGCGGTGCAGGGGCTGGCGCAGAGCTGGCGCCTGGTGCAGGAGGTGCAGCCGGCCGTGGGTGTGGGCACGGGCGGGTACGTCTCGGGGCCGGTGCTGCTGGCGGCCAGCCTGCAGGGCGTACCGATCGTGGTGCAAGAGCAAAACGCCTACGCGGGTCTCACCAACCGGCTGCTGGGGCGCCGGGCCGCACGGGTGCACGTGGCCTTCCCAGAAGCCATGGGCGCCTTCCCCGTCGGGGCCTGCATGCTGAGTGGCAACCCCACGCGCGCCGCGCTGGCGGACGTAGATGCAGATGCCGCCCGCGCCCATTTTGGTCTACCGGCGCACGCCCGCGTGTTGCTGGTGCTGGGCGGGTCGCTGGGCAGCAAGGCCCTCAACGAGGCCATCGAAGCGCTGCATCCGGCACTGCTGCAGCAGGACGACCTTCACATTGTGTGGCAGGCCGGGCGCCGGTACAGCGACGCGCTGCAAGACCGCGTGCCCAGCCACCCGCGGCTGCACCTGCGGCCGTACATCGACCAGATGCCCTACGCCTATGCGGCCGCCGACCTCGCGGTCTGCCGCGCCGGGGCGCTCACCTGCAGCGAGCTGATGGTGACCGGCACGCCGGCGCTGCTGGTGCCGTCGCCCAACGTGACGGCCGACCACCAGACGCGCAACGCGCAGAGCATGGCCAGCGCGGGGGCCGCCATCCTGCTGCCCGAAGCCAACCTGCAAGCGTATCTGCTCGAACAGGTGGAGGCCTTGCTGGCCAACGACAGCCTGCGCCAACAGATGGCCGAAGCCGCCTTTGCTACCGCCCGCCCCAAGGCCGCGCAGCACATTGCTGAAGATGTGGTGGCCCTGGCCCGCCGCAGCCCCGCCCTTAAATCCTGACCCTGCACACGCTCTATACGCATGAGCACTGACGTTCAACGCCGACAACCCCCGCTGGGACGCATCCGCCATGTACACATGGTAGGCATCGGCGGTATCGGCATGAGCTCCATCGCGGAGGTCTTGCTGAACCGCGGCTATCGCGTGACGGGCTCCGACCTCCGCAAAAGCGAGGTGACGGCCCATCTGGAAGACCTGGGGGCCACCATCTACGAGGGTCACGCCGCCGAGCAGATGGCCGGGGCTGACGTGGTGGTGCACTCCTCGGCGGTGCAGGCCGACGCCAACCCCGAAACGCTCGCCGCTGAGCAGCAGCGCATCCCGCTCATCCGGCGCAGCGAAATGCTGGGCGAGCTGATGCGGATGAAGTTCGGCATTGGCATCGCCGGTACCCACGGCAAAACGACCACCACGTCCATGACGGGCCTGGTCGTCACCGAAGGCGGGTTCGACCCCACCATCATCGTGGGCGGTAAGGTCACCGTCTTTGGCTCCAACGCCGTCGCAGGACGGGGCGACGTCATCGTGATCGAAGCCGATGAGTACGACCGCACCTTCCTGCGCCTGACGCCCTCGGTGGCGGTCATTACCAACATCGAGGAAGACCACCTCGACATCTACAGCGACCTGGCAGACATTCAGGACGCGTTCGTCCAATATGCCAACGCGGTGCCCTTCTTCGGGGCGGTGGTAGCGTGCCTGGACGACCCCAATGTGCAGGCTGTGCTGGGCCGTATTGAGCGGCGGGTGGTGACGTACGGCACGACGCGGCAAGCCCACGTGCGCGCCGAAAATATCCGCCTGAAGGGCCTCACGGCACGGTTCGACGTGCTGCTCCACGACGAGGCATTGGGCACGGTAGAGCTGCAATTGCCGGGCCACTACAACGTGCTGAATGCCCTGGCTGCGGTGGCCGTAGCACAGGAGCTGGAGATTCCGTTCGACAAGGTGCAACAAGGCCTCAAGGCGTTCTCCGGGGTGCACCGGCGCTTTCAGTCGGTGGGCGAGGTGGGGGGCGTTTTGGTGATCGACGACTATGCCCACCATCCGACGGAGGTGCAGGCCACCCTCAAGGCAGCCAGTCGCGGCTTCCCCGACCGCCGCATCGTCGGCGTGTTTCAGCCGCACCTCTACTCCCGCACGCGCGATTTCAAGGAGGCCTTTGCCCGGTCGTTCTTCAACGCCGATGTGCTGGTGGTCACCGACGTGTACCCGGCGCGCGAGGAGCCGCTGCCCGGCATCGACGGTGCGCTGATTGCCAACCTGGCGGCGGAATACGGCCACCGGCAGGTGCACTACGTGGCCGACCGCCACGACCTGCCAGCCGAACTACACGCGCGTACGGCTCCAGGAGACGTCGTCATCACCCTCGGCGCCGGCGATATCTGGCGCTCCGGACGTGCCTTCTATGAATTACTCCAAGAGCAGCAAATTAAGTAGACGCTTTTTCGCATAACCGTTACCTTCAGGCGCTTAAGTAATCCAGAAGCTTATGCTCACCTTCTTCAAACACACGCTACTGCCTGCTCTATTGGCCCTCCTTTTGGTGGCAGGGGCTGGGCTGGGGGTGTGGCAGTGGGGGCTGAGCCAGCCGGTGTCCTCGGTAGAAGTGCTGGGCGCGAAGCACGCGGCGCCGGACAGCCTGCGCGCGCTCGCCCGGCTCGATACCACGCTGACGCTCCGCGACGCCTCCCCCCGCATCATGGAAGGCCGCCTCGTGCGTCATCCGTGGGTAGCCCGCGCCACGGTCACCCGCTGGCCCACCGGGGCCGTTGTGGCACGCATCACGGAGCGCACGCCGGTGGCGCTGATGCTGGATGACCAGGGCCGCCCGGCCTTCTATCTGGATGCCCACGGGTTTCAGATGCCGCCGGTGCAAGGACATACATACGATGTGCCGCTGCTGCGCGGCTTTACCGGTCCGCAGCATCCGACGCGCCCGGCCGATGACGCTGTACTTCGCGCCGTGCTCCGCACGCTGGCCACCGCGCCGCCTGCCATCGATGCGCTGCTGGCCGATCTGGAGCAGCAGGCCGACGGCGACGTCTGGCTTCACACCGCCCCCGTCGGCGCTCACGGCTCGCTGGCCGTCCGGCTGGGGCAGGAAGACTTCACCGCCCGCTTGCACCGGCTGCTGGCGTTTGTAGAGCAGGCCGTACGGACGCAGCCCGACCAGCAGTTTGCCTCGGTTGACCTGCGCTTTGCAGAACAGATTGTAGCCCGCCAGCACCCCCGCGATCCATAGCATTGCGGCGCCCCACCTTACGCACGACTCACTTTTTTGCACTGCACGTTTACCGCGTAGACCGCTGAGATTGACATGATGAACGAACGAATCGTAGTAGGCATGGACATTGGCACCACCAAGGTATGCGCCGTGGTGGCCAGCGTCGATGCCATGGAGCGCATCAACATCCTGGGCGTGGGCGTGGCCGAGTCTGAAGGGCTCAACCGCGGCGTCGTCGTCAACATCGACAAGACGGTGGCGGCGGTGCAGCAGGCCATCCGCGAAGCCGAGCGTGCCGCCGGCGTGATGGTCCGCAGCGTCATTGTGGGGATCGCCGGCGACCACGTGCAGAGCTTTCAGAGCCGGGGGGTCGTCACGATCTCCAACCGCGACGGCGAGATCACGCAGCGCGACGTACAGCGCCTGCTCGAGGACACCACCCACGTGGCCATGCCCGCCGACCGCGAGATCCTGCACGTCATCCCGCAAGAGTTCATTGTGGATGGCCAGGACGGCGTGGCCGACCCCGTAGGCATGAGCGGCGTCCGGCTCGAAGCCAACGTCCACATCATCACCGGCCTTGTCACCGCCGCCAAGAACATCTACCGCTGCATCGAGAAGGCCGGTTACGAAGTGGCCGACATCGTGCTGGAGCCGCTGGCGTCGTCCTTCTCTGTGCTCCATAAAGACGAGAAAGAGGTGGGGGTGGCGCTGATTGACATCGGCGGCGGCACCACCGACATTGCCGTGTTTGAGGACAACACCATCCGCCACACAGCCGTCATCGCGGTGGCCGGCAACAAGGTTACCGACGACATCCGGAAGGGCCTCGGCATGATGCGCGACCAGGCCGAGCGGCTGAAGTGCCGCTTCGGTACGGCGCTGGCGGACCTTGTGGAAGAAGACACCGAAGTCGGCATCCCGGGCATCGGCGGACGCCCGGAAAAAACCATCAGCAAAGGCACGCTGGCGCAGATCATTCAGCCCCGCATGGAAGAGATTCTGGAGATTGCGGGCATTGAGATCAAGCGCAGCGGCTACGCCCGGCACCTGGCCGCCGGCGCCGTCCTCACCGGCGGCGGCTCGCTCATCCCCGGCACCGCAGCGCTGGCCGCCGAAGTGCTGGGCATCGAAGCCCGCACGGGCCACCCGACGGGCCTGGCCGGGGGACTCGTCGAAGAAGTTAGCGACCCGAAGTTTTCCACCGCCGTGGGCCTCGTGCTGTACGGGCTACGCCCGGAAGCCGAAGGCGGCACGGCCTCCCTCAGTACCGAAGCTACCCCGCCCCCCCGCCGCGGCGAGAGCGGCGACGATTCGCTGGTTGGCAAGATTGCCAACCGGATGAAGGCGTGGTTCGATGAACTCTGACGGCCTGCCGTCTGCCACGCTGCCTTCACCACTCCTATTCACTCATCTGCATCTGCACCAGCCGGCCCAGACCTGCTCAGTTTGGGCGACACGCACGCTCACCAATCTATTTTTTCCTTGGAGGGACCTATGACCGATTCATTCAGCACCCACTTTTCGTTCGACGGTGAAGCACTTGAAGAAGCCCAAATCTGCGTCGTTGGCGTGGGCGGGGGTGGAGGCAACGCCGTCAATAACATGATTTCCAAAGGTATTCAGGGCGTCGAGTTTGTCGCCATAAATACCGACTCGCAGGCGCTCAACGTCAACAAGGCACCGGTGCGTGTTCAGGCCGGCAGCAGCCTCACCAAAGGCCTCGGGGCCGGGGCGCGGCCCAGCGTAGGCGCCGAAGCTACAGAAGAGAACCGCTCGGAGATTGAAGACGCGCTCCGCGGCTACGACATGGTGTTCATCACCGCCGGGATGGGCGGGGGCACGGGCACCGGCGGCGCGCCCGTGGTGGCCTCTATCGCGCGCAAGCTCGGCATCCTTACCGTGGCCATCGTGACCCGGCCTTTCAACTGCGAAGGCCGCCGGCGTAACAAGACGGCCACGGAGGGCATCAAGCTGCTGAAGGAGCATGTGGATACCCTCATCGTGATCCCAAACGAGCGCCTGCTCGACATTGCAGAAGAGGACACGAGCCTTATCGAAGCCTTCGAAGTTGCCGATGAAGTGCTCTACAACGCCACGCGCGGGATCAGTGACCTCATCACCGTGCACGGCCTCATCAACCTGGACTTTGCCGACGTGCAGACCACCATGGAAGACGGCGGCACCGCCCTCATGGGGGCGGCGTCAGCCACCGGCGAGAACCGCGCCGAGCAGGCGGCCATCGAGGCGATCTCCAGCCCATTGCTCGACGGGCTCTCCATCACGGGCGCGCGCAACGTGCTGGTCAACATCACCGCCGGGCGCACCCTCGGCATTCGCGAAGCCACCGCGGCCACCAGCATCATCCAGCGCGAGGCGGGCGACGACGTCGAGGTCATCTTCGGCACCGTCATCGACGAGTCGATGGAGGAAGAGCTGCGCGTGACGGTCATTGCCACGGGCTTCGATACCGAAGAGAAGGCTGCCAAAGAGATGCCGCGCCGCACAGTGCCGTTGGACGAAGGCCGTCCGACGGTGCATTACAAAGGCGAGGACAACCTGAAGCACCTGGACGTGCCCGCGTACGAGCGCCGCACGCCCGTTACGTCGGCGTCTGACGAGCCGTCGGCAGAAGACACGGAGGAAGACGCCGAAGAGGAGCGCCGCGAGAAGGGCAGTGGCAAGGCCAAGATCCGTCGCCTCCGCCGGGACGACGTGAAGGAGCGCAGCGAGCGTATCCGCAAGGACAACCCGGACACGCCGGCGTTCCTCCGCAAAATGATGGACTAAGCGCCGCTGCGCATGTCGCCTATTCGTTTCACAGAACAACGGAAGCACCCCGTACTGCTGCATCGTGCAATGGGTGGCCTGGCCGCCTGTGCCGTGCAGGTACAGTACCCGTGCTTCGTTGATAGAGGGCCCTCCAGCCCCGCCATCGGCCCTTGAGCAAGGCGATGGTGCCCGTGTGCTGCCCCTGGCGGCACATGGCTACATGACGGAGGCACCCGCCTCCTGAATCACACGCCGCGCCGTCCACGGATGGCGCGGCGTTGTGTGTTTTGGGCCGACGGATGCGGTTGTGCGACCCTGTGGGTTTGGGTGCCTGCGGTGCACGTGTTGCGTGATGGGGCACGATGGCAGATCGTGTCGGGGTGTTGGTGTGCGTTGCCCGTGCTTGTGCCATAGGGCACGATGGTATCGTGCCCCTACGGGTGGTTTTGTGGGGTAATTTCCTCGGACGAACCACCCCCATACACCCAAACTCCCACACCAACGCATGGGCACGTTTCCTGCGCCACGGCACGCCGTGCCGCTACGGATTTGGCCTCGTTTCCTCGACCCCCCGGTTCGACGCCCGTCCAACGCTCGCCCGTCCAACGCTCGCCCGTCCAACGCTCGCCCGTCCAACGCTCGCCCGTCCAACGCTCGCCCGTCC
>LKNB01000037.1 GCA_001564055.1 Rhodothermaceae bacterium Tc-Br11_B2g6_7 | reverse complement strand
TGTGGGCATGTGAGGCTATCTGGCACCCCACCAAGGACCTCAAGGGACGAGATATCCGGGGTATAATGCCTCTGGATCATCTGCCAGGGTGGTTCAAGGGTTAAAAAGCATTTGCCAAACAGCCTCTCAGCCTTATGCCGCCTCGGCAGCCATGGGCTGGTCGGCCAGTGCGGGGTTGGCTACCGGGACGTCGCTTTCGATGACACCGTCGCGGAGGCGTATGATGCGGCGGGCGTGCTGCGCAATGTCCTCCTCGTGCGTCACGACGATGAGCGTGTTGCCGCGGCGGTAGAGTTGCTCAAACAGCCACATAATCTCCTCGCCCGTTTTGGTATCGAGGTTACCGGTGGGCTCGTCGGCCAGAATCAGGGCGGGATCCGTCACGAGGGCACGTGCAACGGCAACGCGCTGGCGCTGGCCGCCGGAGAGCTCGTTCGGTTTGTGGTCGATCCGGTCGCCCAGCCCTACATCGCGGAGGACGTCCGACGCCCGCTCCTGGCGATCGCGCTTCCGCATGCCCGAGTAGATCAGCGGGAGCTCCACATTTTGCAGGCAGGTCACCCGTGGCAGCAGGTTGAAGGTCTGAAAGACAAACCCAATCTCCCGGTTGCGGATGATGGCCAGTTCGTCGTCGTCCATATCCCCTACATCGGCACCGTTGAGCGTGTATGAGCCACCCGTGGGCGTGTCGAGGCAGCCAATGATGTTCATCATCGTGGACTTCCCTGAGCCGGAGGGGCCCATCACGGCCACGTACTCGTTGCGGAAGACGTCCAGCGTAATGCCGTCCATCGCGCGTACTTCCTGCGTGCCCATCAGGTAGACCTTCGTGACGTCGCGGAGTTGGATGAGGGCCTGATTGGTGTCTGGCATAGGAGGTAGGGCAGGAGAAGAGAAGGCGACCGAAGAAGTACAGCGGAGAAAGGCTTCGTTGCCTTAGTTGCGCTCGGCAAAGCTACGGCGTCCCTCACGCACGCGCACCTCGCGTCCGGGGGCGAGCTCACGGCTGACCGCACTAAATGGACCGGTAACAACCTGTAAACCGTCAGCCAAGCCGTTGCGAATGTGGATGTGCGTGTCGTCGGCAATACCGGTTTCGATTTCTCGTATCTGCGCGGTCCCGTCTTCAATAACGAACACGACCCGGCGCAAATCTTCGCGTGCGCCCCGGTCCCGCGAGCCGTTGGCCTGCGCCGTGGTGTCTGCCGTAGCGTGGTCAATCTGGTTGAAGTCCCGTACCGTGACCGCCTGGATAGGGACAGAAACGACGTCAGTGACGGTTTCGGTGAAGACATCCACCGTCCCCGTCATGCCTGGCCGAAAGTTGGCCGGGGTAGAAGGCGTCGCGAGCGTTCCTTCGTCATCGGCTATGGTGGTTGCCGCAGGGCTACCGGCGCTGTCCCGGTTGTGCGGGTCCAGCACCCGCACTTTCACTGGGAAGTTCGTCACCTGGTCTTGCGTGCCCTGACCGGTGACGCGGGCCGTGTTGGCAATCTCCGTCACAATCCCGCGAAAGGACCGCTCCGGATAGGCGTCGACCTCAATAGAGGCGGTATCACCCAGGCTCACGTTTACGACGTCATTTTCGTTGACGTCGATCTCGAGCTCCATCTGGTTCAGGCGCGAGATGCGCATCATCTCCGTACCGGCCTGCATGCCCGTGCCCACCACGCGCTCCCCAAGCTCCACATCGAGCTTGCTCACCGTGCCGGTCATCGGGGAGAAGATACGGGTGCGCTCCAGGTCTTCCTCTGCCTCCGACAAGCTGGCCTGCGCGCTCTGCACGGCAAACTCGGCGGCCTCCAGGCGGGCCTTCGCGATCTCAAAGGACGTCTGGGCGTCCTCCAGGTCGCTTTCGGAGATCACCTCACGCTCAAACAGCTGCCGCTGGCGATTCAACGTGTTTTCTGCCCGAAGCAAGTCGGCCCGGCGCTCAGAGAGGGTGGCGCGGTTTTGCGCCAGGTTGGCCCGGGCGCGCTCCATTTGGGCCACGTACGTATCCGGGCGAATGCGGGCCAGGAGGTCACCTTGCTCCACATTATCGCCCTCCCGCACGCGCAGTTCAATGATCTCCCCCGAGACGTCGGGGCTGATCTTCACCTGCACCTCGGGCTGCATCGAGCCCGAGGCAGTAACCACCTGCGTGATGGTGCGCAGGCTGCTTTCCTCGGTATCAACGGCGAGCGCGTCATCTCCGCCGCCCAGCAGCCCGGTGGAGAAGCCGACGATGCCCAGTAGCACGAGGATGGCAAAGATGCCGAACGCCCATTTCAGAAGGCGGCGCGTGGTGGATTGCTTCTTTGTAGCCATTAGGGGGAAGAGCTAAATGAAAAAGTGGGCAGAGGCGCCGCCGGACGGTTTAGTCAAACAACGGCTGCGAGGGATTGAGCACACCGACGTAGTAATCAATCAGGCGCTGCTGAAATACGAGTTCGTACCGGGCCTGTACGCGGTCACTCGCAGCACTCACAAAGTCGGCCTGCGCCTGGGTCAGCTCTACGAGGGTGGCCGAACCCACGTTGTAGCGCTCCTGCGTAGCCTCCAGGGCCCGCTCGGCCGCCCGCTCCTGCACGGCCGTCACGTCCAGGCGCTTCTGCGCGTTCCCGTAGTCGAGGTAGGCTTCCCGCACCTGGATGGCCACATTTTGCCGGTTGCCTTCCAGCGTGATGCGCGCATTATCGCGTTGCACCCGTGCCTGCTGCACCTGATTGCGGGTCTGCAGCCGGTCGAAAATGGGAATGGACAGGTTAAACCCAATGGACTCGGTGCGCCGCTGATCAAACACCTGATCGCCAAACGAAGACTGCAGGCGGTCGGTGTAATTGCCGCTGGAACTGGCATTCACGTTTAGCGAGGGATAGTAACCCGAGCGGGCTTCCCGAACGCCTTGCTCCGCCGCAGCGATTGATTGCTGCTGACTGCGGAGGTCGGGGCGGCGGTCGAACGACTCCTGCAAAAGGGCTTGGAGTTCATACTCCTCCAGACGGAGGTCGTCTTCATCCAGGGACATGATCTCGAACTCATACTCCTGGAACGGATCGAGCTGCAGCGTGCGCACGAGCTGCACTTCGTTAATCTGAAACTGCCGCTCGGCCTGCAGGACTTGCAGCTCGGCGTTGGCTACCTGCGCTTCCTGCTGGAAGAGGTCGGAGCGCGGCTGGGTACCCACCCGAACAAACTCCTCCGTTTGCTCCAGTTGCTGACGCTGCGCTTCCAGGTTTTCTTCCTGAATCGCAAGGTTTTCCTGGCTCAGCACAAGGTCCAGGTACTGGCTGACGACCGAGAAGACAACATCCTGGCGGGTGCGCTCCAGGTCCAGTTCACTTCCTTGCACGTTGAACTGTGCGCTGCGCAGCCGTGCCATCTTCGCAAAGCCATCGAAGGCGTTGATGGAGGTGCTCACGCCAAGCCCCATGCCGAAGGTGCGCTCGCTTACGAAGTCACCTACATTCTGGTCGAAGGTGGTGCCAAAGCGCTGGCTGCCGTTTACGTTGAGGTTCAGGTTCGGCAGAAAGTCGCCACGGCGCTGCGTGAGTTGCGACGTGCTCTGATCGATCGCATTGCGTGCCTGGCGGATATCCGTGTTGTTTTCGAGGGCCACCTGGACGGCTTCGTTGAACGTGATGACGCGGGGAGCGGTGGCATGGTCTTGCGCGGCGGCGATGAAGCTGGTCCCACAGAAGAGGAGAAGGACGGTACAGCAGGTGACAAGGCGAAGCATGAGAACGGGGAGGTGGTAAAAAGACGACTCGGGTAGTTACGGAACGTACAAACTGCACCGCTTCGTGTAGAGTCCGGCAAGACGATAGGCCCTTGCAGCCTGTGTGGGTAGGTGCTCCAGGGCGGACTACGGAGGACGAAATGGCTTGTTACAGTGCCTGCTAAAAAAGGTCGCCGGTCCACGGGCTTACAGGGGGCGCAGCTGGTGGAGCGCGGGTGCAGCCGTAATAACCACGGTTTGGTATGCCGGTCGCGAGGCTGGTTGCCCGCGTGCCCCCCACACCCGTGGGGCTCGGGGCGACGGACGAGAATCGACCGGCACCCCCTCGGGCAAATCCGAAAAAAGAAAAGGCGGAGGGGGAGGGATTCGAACCCCCGGTACCCGCAAGGGCACGCTGGTTTTCAAGACCAGTGCATTCGACCGCTCTGCCACCCCTCCGACACAACGCAACAGACATGGTAAAGCGGTGCCTACACGCTACCCATGTTTTTTCTGTTCCGCAAACCAGCTTTTTCCACCGGGTCAGTCTGATAGTGACCATCGGGCGATAGAAGATGCCCGTGGGCTTGCGTAGGATGTGCATTTCGTGTACCTTAACGTGTGATGATATACGTCGACACGCGTAGCCAGAATCGCGGATTAATCTTGAGATTAATGGTGAAACATGGGCGCGCAGACCTCAACGCAATACACAGCCCTATGTACGCGCCAATCTGCTCGCCCCAGCCGTTCCGCCCGTTGCCTGGCCCTGACGTCCTGACGCTACCTCCATGGATTGCGCTGGCCAATGAGCCGGGATCCTCGTCTGGAGACAAGCGCACGTCCGAGGATGGCAAGAAGATGAGGCAAACCGCGGATAACCCCAAACTGCTCATCGTTGAGGACAACCCCGAAATACGGACCATGATGTCGCTGACGTTGCGGTCCGAGTTCGAGGTGGACACCGCTGGTACCTTCGATCAGGCGATGGAAGCAACGGCGGGACGTAGCTTCGATGTTCTTCTCGTCGATATCGATCTTGGAGGCGATCGCTCGGGGGTTGACCTGCTACAACGACTCCGGGCTGAAGGCTACGGCGACACGCCCATGATCGCCTGCACAGCATACGCTCTGCCGGGTGACCGTGAGCGCTTCTTGCAGCAGGGATTTGACGATTATATCGGCAAGCCCTTTACGCGCAAGCAACTTATCAGCGTGCTCCACCGGTCACTGTAACTGCTTGTATTAGGACTGCTCGCATCAGGACTGCTCCACCGCAATCGCCGTCTGGCGGCTTAACCGTTGGTGAGAGCATCGTTGTGTTACCTCCGTCGCCAATGGCTTTGGCATGTGTAAGAGATTGGAGTAAAAAGGACGGTTAATGGCGCAAGTGAGACTTCCGTGTTACATCCTATCCCCTTTTTGCGCCTATATTGGTGGAGGGCATAGGCCACGGGGTGTCAGCACGTTATAGCGCGCGCCGTCAGTGCCTCCATAGCTGTTCCTCAGTACGTTCACCCACCACGTGTCGTCTGGTATGCTGCCGTTTCGTTCATCCATCGCTACAGTTCTCTCCAACGCCCCCGACCGGCCCTCCGTGGAAACAGTGGTCGCTCACTGCCACAACGTCGCCCTCTCGTACCTCCGCATGAAGCGCCGCAGCGGAGCGTTGCCGGGCTACCTGCAGGTACATGCGCTAAAGGATCTGGCTATTGACTGCATCGCGGATCTGTTTGAGCGTGATGCGGCCGGTCATTTTACCGTGCTCCGGCGGTACTTCGAACGCCATCACTGGCAGCGGCAGTCGGACGAGCGGCTGCAATCATTGACGCGGCGCCTGGTGTTCAGCCAGGTCAACGCGCATCTGTTTGAGGTGCATCGCCGCCACGACCCGATCCTTGGCAAGATTATTCGAAGCGTGAAGCGGGCGGTTCGGAAGCATCCTGGCGCCTATCTGGAACGGCGGGGTGGTGCCTTGTGGTGCTGTGCGCCAGCGGATGAGCAGGCGGAGCACGACCCACGGCCGCAGATGCCGCCGGAGGTGCTGGAGCAGTACCTGCGCGCGTCGTTGGGCTCGGGGACCAACCTGCGGGCGGTGATGGATGTCACATTCGCGCTGTGGGAGCAGCAAACGCTGTACGAACGGGCCTATCCGGTCAGTCAGGTGGCGCTGGCCGTGCGGAGCCTCATCGGGCACCGCTACCAGGCAGAGGAGGTGGCACGGGCGTTCACCCCGCCAGAGGAGCAACCCACGCTGCCCGAACCGCTGGTACGCCGTGGGATTGACGAGGCTGTGGCAACCACCCATACGCAACTGCGCCCTACCTACGTGAGCGACCACTTCGATGCCCACACGTACGATCGGATGTTGAAGGCGGTACGCACCATTTTGTGTGGGCAGTACGTCACCCACTCAACCGCGATCCGCTCACACCATGGGGCGTACTGCGCCTGGGTGCAGCCGGTCTCCTACGAGGAGTACCGGACACAGCACCGGGGCGTCCTGGAGTACATGGTGCGGGTGGCCCGAAAGGAGATGGTGGAGCGGTTGCGGCAGGTGGTATAACTGTACCAGTATCCTTTGTGGGAAATTCATTTTGCAGGAGTCGCGAAGGTAAGGACTCTCTACCAAACGCGTTCTGTTTGGCTAACCCTCCTCTTCCTCATGAAGTACACCGCCTTCGTCCTCCTCGCGATAGCCACTGTCCTGTTTTGCATGCAGCCGAGAGCTGCACTTGGGCAATCCAGCGGAAATGATGATGCCCCGTCCAATACGACGTCGTTAACGGTGGGCTATGTAAACGACGCATTCGCTCTTGCCAGTCCTGATAGCGCCAATATATTTGACTACGACGGTTCCTCGGCTGCGTTGATGTTCTCCTCGCAGAGCGCCTCGCTGATGATCAGCTACGGTGTACAAGAGGCAGATCCCGAGCGTGGAAAAAGACCGCTTCGTAACCTGGCGGCGCGATTAGATTTTGGTGGAAATGCGCACCTGTTTCGACAACTCGCCGGCCTTCCCATCGCCGCCTATATTCCGATCCGGGTAAACTTGGGGTATCGGAATCTCACCAGACAAGAGGAAGAAAATGACGCGAACGGACCCATGGAGGCCATGCAGCAGGCGCCGCCCATCGAAGAAGAGGAGGCGTTGAATGTAGCGAAAGGGGGGATTGGTGCCGGGCTTGGAGCCAGCATCCGCATCCCGACCGAGCTCCCGGTCATCGAAAACAACCTGACGGGGTTTGTCTCGGTTGTCAGAAGTCTGGGAGGGATGACCGACTTCGGTGACGTGGTGGAGGGTGTACGCCTTACTCGGAGTACCGACGTTACCGTCGAAGGCAAACTGGAGCGATTACTTGGCAATCGCACAGGCGTTACCATCGGCCTGACGGTGCGGTCTATGAGTTGGAGTCAGGAAACAGTCGAAGAGATCGGGGACGTCCTCGACGTGGTGACGGGGCAAGACAGCGCGCTGCGTCAGCGGAGTACCCAGACCTTCTTGCGCCTCGGCATCAACTTTTAGGTAGCGCTGACCCCGGGCTGCGACCGCCCCGCACAGCTCCGCAGCCCACTCAAGTGATCCTTATTGGCAATGACGATGTGATCCTGCCCGCTGCCCGGTTCAAGGACCAGCGTGCCAGGCACCTCGTCCTGAATGCACGAGACGACGGCCTTTCGAGGCACGTTTAGCGTGTAGGCAAACTGCTGCAGCGTGCCGATGGCTTCGCCGTCTTCCGTTATCGTGAAAAACCGTTGCTGCGCGTCGCGTGGCATCGTCATGGAACGAGGGGTGTCAATGGAGAAGACCTGCACTTCCTACGTGCTGCGTCTCTCCGTTTGGTTACACGCTACAGCGCGGCACGCCCGTCAGGTATGGGCTACCCCGCGCCGTCCGTCTTAGGTAGCACCGTGCGGATGTGGAGGTCGCGCAGTTGCTCTGGGTCTACTACGTCGGGCGACTTCACCATGGGCTCGGCCGCACTCTGTGTTTTGGGGAAGGCAATCACGTCGCGCAGGGAAGAAGCGCCCGCCATCAGCATCACGAGGCGGTCCAGGCCCAGGGCAATGCCGCCGTGCGGAGGGGCGCCAAAGCGGAAAGCTTTCAGGAGAAAGCCAAAGCGTTTCTGCGCCTCGGCCTCGTCAATGCCAAGCGCATTAAACATGTGTTGCTGCACGTCGGCGTTATGGATCCGAATGGATCCGCCGCCGATCTCCGTGCCGTTCAGCACCAGGTCGTATGCTCGCGCGCGGACCTCGCCGGGCGCGGTGTCGAGCTTGGCCATGTCCTCCGGGTGCGGTGAAGTAAACGGATGGTGCATGGCGTGGTACCGCTGGGCGTCTGCGTCCCATTCCAGCAGCGGGAAGTCGGTAACCCAGAGAAATTCCCACGGGCCCTCGTTGCCGCCTGGCAGGAGGTCCAGCTCGCGGGCCATGTGCAGGCGCAGCGCCCCCATCTGCTCAAAGACGGTAGGATACGTGCCCGCCAGCACCAGCACGAGGTCGCCGGCGCCCGCGTCCACGGTGGTGAGCACTTCGTCGATGTATTCCGTCGGAATCACGTGCTCTTTGACGGAGGGCTGTGGCGCACTCCCGTCGGAGGGCAGGCGCACATACACAAGTCCGCCCGCGCCGATGGTTTTGCGCACGTGGGCATCCAGCCGGTCCATGTAGCCGCGTCCCTGGTCGCCCTCGCCCGGCACCACAATGGCAATGACGTGCCCGCCACCGTCGATGATGTTGTCGAAGACGCGGAAACCTGAGCCGGCAATGGCGTCGCTCACGTTGTGAATCTTGAGGTCGAAGCGGGTATCGGGCTTGTCCGAGCCGTAGGTGCGCATAGCGGTTTCGTACGTCATGCGCGGAAAGGGGGTGGGGATATCGGTATCCATCAGCTCCTTCCAGAGGGCCGCCATGTGGCCTTCCATGAGCGAGTAGACCTGCTCTTCGGTGGCAAAGCTCATCTCGATATCCACCTGGGTGAATTCGGGCTGCCGGTCTGCGCGCAGGTCTTCATCCCGAAAGCACTTCACGATCTGGAAGTACCGGTCGAGTCCGGCCACCATGCAGATCTGCTTATACGTTTGCGGCGACTGCGGCAGCGCGTAGAACTTACCAGGATGGAGGCGGCTGGGCACGAGGAAGTCACGGGCGCCTTCGGGCGTCGACTTCATCAGCACCGGCGTCTCGATCTCGAGGAAATCCTGGGTATCGAGGTAGCGGCGCGTGGTTTGGTAGAAGCGGTGGCGCAGGCGGAGGTTTTCCTGAAGCTGCTGACGGCGCAGGTCCAGGAAGCGGTGCTGCAGGCGCAGGTCTTCGTTGGCTCGCGTGCGCTTCTCTTCGTGGGCCGACACGGTGAAGGGCGGGACGTCTGCCGTGTTCAGGATGTTGACGTCCTGCACCCGTACCTCAACGCCACCCGTGGGGAGCTTGGGGTTGACGGTATCTTCCGACCGCTCCTGCACAATGCCTTCCACCGAAACGACGTACTCGCTACGCAGCGTATTTCCGGCGTCGTGCGCCTCAGCATCATCTTGCGGGGAGAAGACGATCTGCGTCAGTCCGTACCGGTCCCGCAGGTCGATGAAGATGACGCCCCCCAGGTCGCGCCGGGTGTCGACCCAGCCCTTCAACACAACGTGCTCGCCGACATGCTCGGGGCGGAGGTCGCCGCAGGTGTGGGTGCGCGTGCTGTGGGTATCGTGCTGTACGGAGGTGGGGGACGGAGATGCGGCAGAGGCCTCGGCCATGAAGCGAAAAAGCGGAGTGATCGAAAAAGGACGAACGGATCTAAAATACACCGTGCGAACGCCGAACGCAGGCGCCGCGGGTGGGTTCGGGCATGAAGACCCGCTGTATTTTTTCGACGCTACGCCGGGCGCCTCAAGCGAAGCGGTGGAGGAGAAAAACGGAACGGCGAACGACGCGCGTGCAGCGGTCGCATTTTAGTGTAGAATTTCTCATCATGGCACGCGTGCCACGGCGGCACACGCATTTTTCAGCTCACCAATTCTTCAGATACCCCTTGTGCGGGGCCGCTGTCCATGAACTTCAAGATGCCCCACACGCTCACGCTGCTGTTCTTTCTGATGGTAGGCGCGCTGGTGCTCACATGGATCGTGCCGCAGGGGGCGTTTGATACGGAGACGGTGGAAGGCACGACCGTTGTAGTGCCAGGCACTTTTGAGGTAGTGGAGGATGGTGCGCTGCTCAGTCCGCTCGCACTATTTACGGCGATCCCACGGGCGTTTGGTGATGCGCAGGCCATCATCTTTTTCTTGTTTATCATCGGAGGGGTGCTCGCGGTCATCCGAAAGACGGGCACCATCGACGCGCTGCTCGGGCGCTTGCTGGAGCGGCTGGGCGGGCGCCCCGGCCTGCTCATCTTCATCACCATCTTCGTGTTTGCCCTCACGTCCAGCGTGATGGGGGCGTCGGCCGAGTACATACCGTTCGTGCTCATTCTGGCCGCGCTCTGCCGCACCATGAAGATGGACACGATGACGGCCGTGGGCATCATCGTAGCGGGCTACGGCATTGGGTACGGGGCGGCAGCCTTCAACCAGTACACCGTGGTGGTAGCGCAGGGGGTAGCCGACCTGCCGACCTACTCGGGCTGGCCCATCCGTATGGGTATCCTGCTTCCGTTTGTGCTCATCGGTACACATCACGTGTACAAGTACTCGAAGGAGGTGCAGCTGGACCCCGCGCGCAGCCTCCTGACGGGGCTGGACATGCCCGCCGCCGACGCCCCAACTACCGATTATCCTGCATTGAAGCTCACCCACGTGGCCATTTTGTGCACGTTTTTGCTGGCGCTGGGAGTGGCCGTTTGGGGCATTGCCCGGTGGGGTTGGTACCTCACGGAGCTGGGGGCGGCCTTTCTTATCGTAGGTGTCGTCACAGCACTGATTGGACGTGTAGGGCCGAGCGAAATGGCTCGGGAGTTTGTAGTCGGTGCGAAGGAGTTGACCGAGACAGCACTATTGGTAGGTGTTGCGCGAGGAATTGCCCTCATCATGGAAGATGGACAGATCCTGCACACCATTGTGCATGCGCTGTCCGTGCCCCTGGGCACCGTAGGGCCTGAGCTGGCCGGCGTGGGCATGATGCTGATGCAAACCCTCCTGAACCTGTTTGTGCCGTCGGGTAGCGGGCAGGCCTTCGTCACCATGCCCCTAATGGCGCCCCTAAGCGATCTTCTGGGGGTGTCTCGACAGATTGCCGTGCAGGCCTTCCTCTTCGGCGACGGGTTCGCCAACATGATCGTCCCTACCAACGCCGTGCTCATGGGCATTTTGGGAATGGCGGGCGTGCCCTACGATCGTTGGTTCCGGTTCTGCCTCCCGCTATTGCTTAAGCTGCTCGCCTTCGCAGCCGTGTGCATGGTGGGGATGGTCGTGTTTGGCTTTGCATAGGCTGTAGGCCCGGCTGGCCATTTCTTTTTTCGATTCTTTTTTCGCTCAACATTCGTCCCACAGGATTATGTCTACCCGCCGTATTCCGCTGCATCGCCTTCCGCATGCCGAGGGTCTTCCGCTGCCCAGCCACGCCACCGACCGCAGTGCGGGCGTGGACCTCCGGGCGGCCGTTCCGGAAGACGAGCCGCTGACGCTGGCCCCGGGCGCCCGGGCGCTTGTGCCCACCGGCCTGGCGATTGCGCTTCCTCCAGACTGTGAAGGGCAGGTGCGGCCGCGCAGTGGGCTGGCGGTGAAGCACGGCGTGACGGTGATTAACGCGCCGGGAACGATTGATGCCGACTACCGGGGCGAGGTGAAGGTGGCGCTGGTAAATCTCGGCGATTCAGCGTTCGCCATTGAGCGGGGAGAGCGGATTGCCCAGCTGGTGGTGGCCCGGTACGAGCGGGTGCAGTGGGAAGAGGTGGATACGCTCGAAACAACCACCCGGGGCTCGGGTGGCTTCGGCTCTACTGGCACCGCGTAACCAAGCCACATCAGCCTATGTCCGAAGCGCCCTATAAGCTCGGGTTGACATCGCTCGCGCGTGAGACGCGCCACGAGGCGTTGCCGGTGGAAGGCGCGTTGCCCCCGTGGTTGCACGGCACCCTCGTCCGCAATGGCCCCGCGAAGTTTGAGGTGGGCGACCGCTCATACAACCACTGGTTTGATGGGCTGGCCATGCTCCATGCCTTCACCTTCGCGGACGGTGAGGTAGGGTACGCCAATCGTTTCCTGAACTCAACGTCGTACCGACAAGCAGAGGCCACCGGCACCATCCAGCGGTCCGAGTTTGCGACGGACCCTTGCCGCTCTATCTTTGGGCGGGTGATGGCGATGTTTCGCCCGCAGATCACGGACAACGCGAACATCAACGTGATGCGGCTGGCCGATCAGTACGTGGCCCTCACCGAGACCCCGCTCCCGATTCGCTTCGACCCGGAGACGCTGGAGACGCTGGGCGAGATGGGGTATGAGGATCACCTACCCGGCGACATCACCACGGCTCATCCCCACGTGGACCCGGACAGCGGCACGCTCTACAGTTACACCACCGCGTTTGGCAAGACGAGCACCTATCAGCTCTACAAGCTCACGCCGGGGAGCCGGACGCGTACGCCGCTGGGGTCGCTGTCGGTGGACGAGCCTGCGTACATGCACAGTTTTGCGATGACGGAAGAGCACCTCATCCTGGCGGCCTTTCCGTTTGTGGTAAACCCGCTTGAGCTGGCGTTTAGCGGCAAACCCTTTATCGCGAACTACCACTGGCGCCCCGAGCGCGGCACGCAGTTTCACGTGTTCGACCGTGCTGAAGGCACACACCTCGCCACGTGTGCAGGACCCCCGTTTTTTGCCTTTCACCACATCAACGCGTTCGCCACAGGAGACGGGCGGCTTGCCGTGGACCTCGCTGGCTATCCCGACGCGTCCGTCGTCGACCGCCTCTTCCTGAATCGGTTGCGCGAGGGGATCGGCGAGCGAGCGGCGGCGGACCCGTGGCGTTTCCACCTGGACCTGAAGACGGAAATCGCGCGCAAAGAGGTGCTCTCTGAGACTGGGCTGGAGCTGCCGCGCATCGATTATGCCCGCGTCAACGGGCGGCCCTACCGTTTTGTGTGGGGGACGGGCAACCGGGTGCCGGGTCATTTTACAGACCAGCTGGTGCGTATCGACGTGTCGACGGGCGAAGCCCATACGTGGTACGCTGAGGGCTGCTATCCCGGCGAGCCGGTGTTTGTGGCTCGTCCGGGTGCGACAACCGAAGGAGACGGGGTGCTGCTTTCGGTGGTGCTGGATGCGACCGCCGAAACGTCGTTCTTGCTGGTGTTGGATGCAGACACGCTTGAGGAGCGGGCGCGGGCCACGGTGCCGCACGCCATCCCGTTCGGTTTTCACGGGCAGTACCTCAGCGGTAAGCCGAACACACTCCACCGGTAAAGCGGCGCATGAATGGCGCGCCCGTCTAAGGGCAGCGACACCCGACAGAAATCACGCGCCCTACCGCACATCGCGACGCGTTACGTCCTCGTCCGTCTCATCCAACTCGTCGTACTTCTCTTCGTCGCTCAGGTATTTATCGACGTCAATCTCCTGAAAGTCCATCAGCCGATCCGTAGCCCACGTTTCGTTGTCCGAGCCGATGTTCTCGTATCCGTCGATCCGCTCATCCGCTACGGCCATCCAATCGACGGTCCAGTCTTTGGAGATGTCAAACGGGTACTGATCCTGGTCCGTCTCGAAGAAAAGAATCTCCTCGGTGCCATCGTAGATGGAGTCGGCTCGCCTGTCGTCCCGGGCTTTTTTTGCGGCCAGTACGAGCAGTGGGACGCGGTAGCGGAAATCCATGCGCTGAATGCGTGTGGACTCGGTGTCCAGAAAGTTGCCGATCGCCACGCAGCCGTCGCTGTGCGCAAGTGCGGATTCGGCGGCATCCATCACATGTTCATCGGCTTCCACGCGTTCCAGTGCGGCCTTGACCAGCGGCCACACCTCAACGGGGTCATTTGATTTGGTAGTGCCTTCCTTCCGGGGAATCGTTACGGTAACCTGTTGGGTGTCCATGGATTGCTACGTGGGGATCCAGCGCCGAAACAGCGCCGCAGATGGGTGGAATAAGAGATAAGTGAAATCTATTGCCGCTCGTGTGTTTCAATCGTACACAGAGGGAGGCCGTCGGTGAGGGCGGTCGCCTGCAGGTGGTTGCTCACAGAGGGTGGCCTGGAACCGTGTAGCCCGGCCGTTTCACTGGGTGCAGGATGGCGACTTCACCATCCCACACGGCCTTGCTCTGGCAGGAAGTCTTCCTGCGGGGTATCATCGAAAAAGTCAGCGGGTAGCGGAAAGCGGCGATCCCGGGCGAGCAGTTCATCGGGGTGATCGGCCAGTCGCCGCGTGAAGTCCCCAGCCACCAGCAGCGCGTTACGCGAGCCCTGGCCCCAACTGCTGGAGCGGAAGGTGACGCGCTGGTCGTTAAACCCAACCCAGGCGCCCGTTACAAGGTCGGGATGCATGAGCATGAACCAGCCATCGGCGCTGTTCTGCGTGGTGCCGGTTTTGCCAGCCAGGTCGTAATCCCCAAGTTGAAACTGCCACTGAATCCGCGCTCCCGTGCCGCCCGGGTGGGCCACCGCGTCGCGCAGCATGTCCACCACCGTGTAGGCGACTTCCTCGGAGAGCGCCTCTGAGGGGGAGGGGTTGGCCTCGTAGAGCACGTTTCCAAACCGGTCTTCAATGCGCTGGATGATGGTGTGCTCATAGTTTAGGCCGCCGTTGGCCAGCGTGCTGTAGGCCCGGGTCATCTCCAACAGGGACACGTCACTTACCCCGAGGGAGAGGGACGGAAACTCCTCCATCTGACTCTGTATCCCCATGCGCCGGGCATAGAAGGCAATGGTACTGGGTTCAATTTCGATGCCGAGCTGCGCCGCAATGGTGTTTTTGGATTCTGCGAGCGCCTGGCGCAACGTCATCGCCTGGTTGGTGGCTAAGCCTCCAGAGTTTTGCGGACTCCACTCCCGGCCCGTTTGCGGGTCGGTATAGGTGAAGACGCTGTCGACGCGCGTGTCGTCGGGCCGGTAGCCGTTGTCGATTGCTGCGGCATAAAGAAACGGCTTGAACGTGGAGCCGGGCTGCCGGCGTGAAAGGGCGACGTGATCGTACCAGTCGGTGGCAAGGTCGCGTCCGCCCACCCAGGCGCGGATCTCCCCGGAGCGAGGGTCCATGGAGACAAGCCCGGCCTCCAGGCGGGTGGCGACTTGCTTGACGGAATCTACGAAGGCGGTGTGCTCGCGCAATTGGCTCACCGCCTCGTCGGGCGCCATGCCGTCCGCACGCAGCGAGCGAAATCGGTCGGTGTTGCGGATCAGGTTGTTCAGGAAGGGCTGCCGTTGCTCCCAAAAGTAGGCGAACGGTTCGTATCCCTCCTGTGCCGTGTAGTCGGTGATGTCGTTTCCGAGAAACCAGCCGCTGGCGCGGCTCCATTCGTAATCCACGACTGACTGCAGGGCCGTCATCGTCTCGTCGATGGCTTCCTGCGCGGCCTGCTGGATGCGGGAATCGACGGTGGTGTAGACGCGCAGGCCCTCACCGTAAATATCCCGTCCCGAGGCGGTACGCCATCGAGCCAGCTGGTTGCGCACGTGCTCGGCAGCGTAGGGGGCGAAGCTCTCCGTGACCTCGGCGGACCGGCGCTCGGCGACTACCGGCTCCTCCCGCAGCTCCGCGTAGCGCGCCTCCGATAGCAACCCGTGGCGCACCATCTGGCGCATCACAACGTTGCGCCGGCGCTGGGCGTTTTCGGGGTTGCGTACCGGGTTGTAAAACGTGGTCGCTTGCAGCATGCCGACGAGGGTAGCCGCCTGCGGTATGGTAAGGTCGGCAGCCGTGGTCCCAAAGTACGTCCACGAGGCGGCTTCGATGCCGTACGCGTTGTTGCCAAAGGCCACTGTATTGAGGTACATCTCAATAATTTCTCGCTTCGTGTACCGCCGCTCCAGTTCTACTGCCGTGCGCATTTCCTTCAGCTTGCGCCCGACGGTGGCTTCAAAACCGATCTGCTCGTTGTACAGGTTGCGCGCCAGCTGCTGCGTAATGGTGGACCCGCCCTGCCGGCTGCCGGTGAACACCGTCTGGGTGACGGCCGAGGCCGTGCGAAATAGATCCATCCCCCAGTGCTCCATGAAGCGATGGTCCTCGGTCGCGATCAAGGCGTTGATGACGTGCGGCGACATGGCGTCGTAGTCGACCCAGGATCGGTTCTGGCGTCCGTAGCGAGCCAGTTCTTCGCCATCGGAGGTGTATGCGATGGTCGCGAGGTCCAACGACGGATTCTCCAACTGCTGTAGTGACGGAAGGTCGTCGCCCACGGAAAAGAGCCACAGCCCAATGCTGAGGGCGGCAATCAGCACGATGGCTGTGAGCACCGAGAGGACCGCGACCGCCTGAGCCAGCCGAGGGTTCGAGAAGCGGCGTGCGAAGAATCCGTCGGATGGGTTCGGCTTGCTCGAGGAGGCCCCCCGGCGTGCCTCCGGATCGCTGAAGTATCGATTCAGCTCGTCGTCAGAATAGTTGGATGCCATGAAATAAAAGGCGGCGTAACGAAGGGGTGGAGTGCCGTCTTACGATAGCGCACCCGCATTGGATACAGGACCGTATGTCTATCTAAAATAGCACAGCATCAACTTCCTCGGTTGCCCAACCGTTCCAATGGACAAGGTGAAGCCCGGTAGCGTCAATCCGGGCAAACGTCCGGTCGTCGCGCCAGCAGCCTGTATTTACGTAGGCGCCAGTAGACCAGGCCTGGAGGTCGGGGATATGTGTGTGGCCCATCGCCACCATATCTATTGGGGTACGCTCCACAATGGCATGGGCGAGCGCCCGCACCTCGCCTGCGGCACGGCGACTGGGGCGCTTGCCCCCAAACCCACGGCTCACCCAGCGCGCCAACCCGATGCCCACATCGGCCGGCAATAGCCCGCGGTAGAGCGCAGTGGGGACGGGGTGCCGCAGCAGGGGCTTCAGGCGCCGGTAGGGCTGGGCGGAGGTCGAGAGGCCATCGCCGTGGCGCAGGTATAGCTGGCGCCCAAAGTGGCTGGCCACCATGGAATCGAGCACGAACTGGGCGCCCCACTCGTCGCGTACGTAGGTGCGATGCCACGGATCATGGTTGCCTGCCAAATACGTGACCCGCACGCCGCGGTCGGCCCAGGTAGCCAGCAGTCCTTGCAACCGCACAAAGCCTCGGGGTACGACGTTGCGGTACTCGATGAAACAGTCGAAGAGGTCGCCCAGCAAATACACGTGTGTAACCCGGGCCTGGTGGGCTTTAAGGCACCGGATGAGGTCGCGCTCCTCACTCCGTGCTGTGGCCGCGGTGCCCTCTCCCAGGTGCGCGTCAGAGATGATGAGGACCATGCAGGGGCAAGCTATTCAGGAAGCCGTAACCGTAGCGCCCGCTCAGCATCCGGCGGGGCCCCGGTAGCGAGGGTGTCTCGACGCACCAGCGGGCGTTCATGATCCGGCCCGTCTATTCTGGCGCGTAGAATGGACTCCATGTCCTGCGATGCCCACGATTCCTCTGCTGGACGGTCCTCCGGAACCGAGAACAGATGCTGTCGCCACGCTGGGGGGAGGGGGAGCCGTTCCAGCCGCGCGCGGAGTGTGCTGTCGAGCGCCGGCTGGAAGAGGTGAGCGTTCACCGCGCGGCGCGATGGTTGATCGTCGGGGTCCAAAAAGGAAGGGCGCGGCATGTGGTGACCTTCCGGGGTGCGAAACCGCGCGTGTTCGAGTGCAGGGTTCGCTTCGAAGAGCGTCTGCGCGAAGGTGGCGACGATAGGCAGGGCGGTGCGGCTGCCCTGCGCGGAGGAACTCGTGCGCAGGCGCACCTGCGGGTCGTTGAAGCCCACCCATGCCCCCATGGCCAGCGCGGGGTGGAGCATCACAAACCAGCCATCGGCCCCGTGCTGGGTGGTCCCGGTTTTTCCGGCCAGGTCGCCCTGCAGGCCATACGTTGTCCGTAGCGCCGATCCGGTGCCATAGGAGACCACATCCCGGAGCATGTCGAGCGTGAGGTAGGCCGCGTAGCGCGACAGGCCATCCTGTGCGGCGGGGCCGAACGTTGCGACCGCAGTGCCCGAGCTCTGCTCAATGCGGGCAATAAGGCGGGGCTCGGGGGCGCGGCCCTCGTTGGCCAGCGTACCGTACGCGGCGGTGAGCTCAAGCAGGGTAACCTCGCTGGTGCCGAGGGCCAGCGACGGCACCGGGCGTTGTGGCGTCTGGAGCCCAGCCCGGCGTGCAGCATCCGCTACTGCCGCTGGCCCCAGCGCCATCCCCAGATGAGCCGCAACCGTGTTGGTGGAATGCGCCAGCGCCTCGCGCAGCGTGAGCGCCTGATGGGAGGCGCCGCCCCCGGCATTACGCGGACGCCAGGTGGTGCCGTTCGGCTGGCGGTAGGTAACAATGGAATCTTTTACCAGCTCAAAGGGCGAGTAGCCCGCCTCCATGGCGGCTGCGTACAGAAACGGTTTGAAGGTAGAGCCTGATTGCCGCCGGGCCTGCCCTGCCTTGTCGAACGCATCGATGGTATGATCACGCCCGCCCACGTAGGCTCGGATCGCGCCGGTGCGCGGATCGAGTGCTACGAAGCCCGCGTCCATGCGCGTCTGTGCCAGGCGCAGCGAATCGGTGAACGCTTGATCGTGAAGCAATTGGGCTTGAGCCGCGGCCGGCGGGTACCCCCGGGCGCGCAGCGTCTGAAAGGCGGCCGTGCGCCGGACGTAGGTCCGCACGCGGTCTGGATGGGCGTCCCACCAAAACTGAAACGCGTCTGGGCGCCGTTCCACAAGAGGCGCTTCTTGAGCTGGCGCCTCGGGAGAGGCCGCGGCCCACTGCGCGTCCGCTATGGCCTGGATGCGCTCGGTCTCATCCGTCACCGCCCGAACGGCCATCTGCTGCAGCGAGGCGTCTAACGTGGTGTAGACCCGCAGGCCGGCCCGGGCAGGATCCAGCCCCTGGGCGGCAGCCCATGTGGCCACCTCAGCCCGCACGCGGTCGAGAAAGTGGGGGGCGAGAGCGGTTGTGCTGCGGTCACGCGGCGGAGCCAGGTACAGCGGGGCGCGGGGCGAGGGCCGTTCCGCAACATCCAGTCGTCCGGTGGCGACCATCCGGTCCAGGACGAGGGCCCGCCGCGCCCGCGTCCGCTCCGGATGTTGCCGGGGGTTGTAATAGGAGGGGCCTCGCAACACCGCAATAAGCGTGGCGGCCTGAAGGGTGGATACAGTGGCGGCCGATTCATCGAAGAACACCCGTGACGCAGCCTCGACGCCATAGGCCCGGTGCCCAAACGGTACGGTGTTAAGGTACAGCTCCAGGATTTCAGGCTTGCTGTACGTGCGCTCCAGCGCGAGCGCCGTGATCATCTCCTGCCCCTTGCGCTTCCAGAGCGGGGCAGCGGCGATGGCCGGGTAGAGGTTGCGGGAAAGTTGCATCGCCAGCGTAGAGCCGCCCTGGCGCTGTCCGCGCAGGGTGTGGTACAGGGCACCCGCTAAACGCCGGAAGTCGACCCCGCGGTGGGTGTAGAACCGATGGTCCTCTACGGCAATCAGCGCGTCATAGACCACCGGTGCGATCTCGCTGTGGCGTACCCACACCCGATCCTCATCAAACCACCGGGCCAACTCTACGCCGTCGGCCGTGTATATGCGGGTGGCCTGCCCGAGCAGCGGCGACTCACCGGCCCGCAGCGCCTCAAGGTCCGGTACCGGCGCACGAGCCACCAGCAGGCTCACGAGGAGGACCCCTGCCGCGAGTACGGTAACGAAAAGCCCCCCGCAAATACGCAGCACACGAGTTGTGGTGGTGGACAAACGAGGCATGGAGCAGAAGCTTTCGAGCCAGAAACGTATCTAAGGAGGCGGTGTGGTGTGCAACCATCAACCGCTACCATCCCTATAAGCAGCGATCCGACACCTATCCCAAGTATCGGCACCTGCGCCGGTTAAGTTTACCCGCCGGTGCCGTCTGTTTCTCCATCATTGTTCGTCCGCATGTCTCGCTCCTCATACCAGCCGCCCACGCAGTTCTCGGTGTTTCCACCGGTCATCAAAAACCTCCTCATTCTAAACGTCCTCATTTTTGTGGCGCAGAATGTGGCGGTAGCGACCAACGCCGACATCATGGCCGGCTTTCTGAACCTGATGGCGCTCTTCCCACCGGCCGGTGGGGACCAAGCCCTGAGCATCTTTGGCGGTGTCACGGAGAACCCTGGTTTTTGGCCCTGGCAGCTTGTGACGTACGCCTTTCTTCACGGGAGCTTTGGCCACATTTTGTTCAATATGTTCGCACTCTGGATGTTTGGTATGCAGCTGGAAAACGTCTGGGGCTCGCATCGCTTCACGATTTTCTACTTCGTCTGTGTCGTGGGCGCCGCGCTCGTTCACTTGGGCGTAATTTGGGGAGGCAATATCCCAACCGTCGGGGCGTCCGGTGGGGTGTACGGGGTGTTGATCGCGTTCGCCATGATGTTTCCCAACCAGCCCATCTACCTCTACTTTTTGGCTCCCGTAAAAGCCAAGTGGCTGGTAGGTGCGCTGGTCGTATTTGAACTCTTTAACGGCGTAACGGGCACGCAAAGCGGCGTGGCTCACTTTGCCCACCTTGGCGGTGCGGCGTTCGGCGCGCTGATGATCACCTACTGGCGCGGTCAGTTGCCGTACTTGAAACCTGACCGGGTGCTGCGCTACTAAGGCGTGGCCGCACAGTGCAGCGACAGGTCGGATGACCGCTTTCCGCATAAACCTTACGTTTTGTTCGCGGTAGGACCTGTAACCAAGGCCGGGGGTTTAGTTTACACCTGACCGTACATTTCTTCGGCGGATAAGCTATCACACCGTGAATCGTTTTCTGATTTGGTACCGTGCCCTCCCGCGCGCCATGCGCGTGCTGCTGACTATCAATGTGGTCTTCTATCTCTTGTGGGCCATTCTGTTAGCTCATATTGGGGTGGCGCGAGGGTTCTTGTTGGAGTACGCAGCGCTCAGCCCGGCACCGCTGGACTTCATCTTCCGGCCGTGGACGATCCTCTCCTACAACTTCGTCCATATGGGCATCGGGCTGGGGGGGCTGATCCACATCGGCTTTAATATGCTCCTGTTGTACTGGCTGGGGCGCGACCATGAGGAAATGTACGGGTCGCCGCATTTGCTGGCGCTGTACCTGCTGGGGGGAATCGGTGGGGGACTGCTCATGATTCTGTTTACCGGGCTATTCCCGGGGTCCCTCTTTGCGGCCAACTACGTGTACGGAGCCTCGGCCTCTGTTTTTGCGGTGATGACGGCGGTGGCGACCTTCTATCCGGACAAGCGCATTGGGCTACTCCTGTTGGGCCCAGTGAAGGTATCGTGGTTGATTGGTGGCTTGTTGCTGCTCGATCTGATAACACTTGCCGGAAGCAACACGGCGGTGGCGGCGCACTGGGGGGGTGTCCTGACGGGCTTTGGCTTCGCCCGGGCTGAGCAGCATGGCTACGACCTGTCCTCGTGGGCCGCTGTCTTGCTGGGGGGCACGGAACGTCGCCGGGCCGCCCCTCCGAAACCGCCGAGCGATGGCGGGCTCTTCAGCCAATCCACGTCGTGGTTCTCCATTGGCGACCCGAAAGACACCAGCAGCACGCCCCGTACGTCCGGCACGTCCGGCGGCTCGCGCAAGTCCCGTAGATCGCGGCGCTCCAAGTCGTCCGCTTCGTCAACGACCTCGGCCGCATCTGAGGCAGAGGTCGATCGCATTCTGGACAAGATCAGCGAGGAGGGGTACGACGCCCTGAGCGAGGAAGAAAAGCAAATCCTCAAGAAGGCCAGTCAAAACTGAGGGGCGTGTTGAAGGGCACGGCCGTCGCAGAGGAGCGTGGGCGCAGAGCGCATGGGATTAGCCAACTGTTCATCCAGGCGTGCTATCGCATCCGCGGAGAGCGGCTATCTTAAACTATCGCCGGAGGGTCGCGTATCTCAAATCATGGGTATGCGCCCCGGCGTGATGCTCTGCAACCCACCCCTCACCAACCCCCAGCGCGTATGTCCACTTCCGCCTCGTCGGCTCGGCTTGTGCCCGATCTTGGGAAGTTTTGGACGATCCCCAATACGCTTTCCCTCTTGCGGCTGGCCCTCGTCCCTCCACTGGCCTACCTCATCTTCATTGATGGATCAAAGTCGTGGATCTTTGGCCTGGCCGGTGCGGCGATCCTCTCCGATTGGATTGATGGCAAGGTAGCCCGGTGGTCGAAGTCGGTGTCGGAGTGGGGCAAGGTGCTGGATCCCATGGCCGACAAGTTTGCGGCAGCTACGGTCACGCTGGCGCTGGTGCTACGCGGGAGCCTTCCGCTCTGGTTTCTGCTGATCGTAGTAATCCGTGACCTTGTTATCGTCGCGGGTGGGGTGGTGCTGGCGCGCCGTACCGGCCGCATTCTGATGAGCATCTGGACCGGCAAGCTTGCGGTGGGGGCCTTAGCCCTTACTGTGCTGGCAGCGCTTTTAGAGGCTGACCCGCCCGTGATGCAGGTGTGCATTGCCGTGACGACGGTGCTGATGGTCTATGCGCTGATCCTCTACGTGGTGCGGTTCGCGCGCACCCTGCGTGCTTCCACGCCTCCGCTCACAGACGCCGAGCTTGACGGGGATGACGGTTCGATGGTGTTAAACATGCCGGAACCGCCCGCCCCGGACGATGCGACCGCCGAAGCCTCAGCGGATTCCATCCACCGGCAGTCTTCCTGAGCAGCCCCCTTCTTGAACCGTCCCGCTGTTTGTCTCACCGCTGACTTTTTCCTCAACCACATTTATGGGCTTTTTCGACCGATTTAAACCCCGTACCAACGAACCCTCCCCCGAAGAAAAAGAGAAGCTGGAGGAGGGACTGGAAAAAACCCGCACGAGCTTCTTTGGAAAGCTTGACCGGATGGTGCGCGGCAAAGATGAGGTGGACGACCTGGTGCTGGACCAGTTGGAGGAGGTGCTCGTCACGAGCGATGTGGGCGTCAAGACGACGCTGGACATCATTGACCGGGTGGAGGCCCGGGTGGCGCGCGATCAGTTTGTGTCGACGAAGGAACTGAACCAGCTTATCCGCGAAGAGATCACCCATCTGATGCTGGATGAGGTGCCGGAAATGCCCGCCGATTTTGAGGCCGACCTTCCACATACCCCCCACGTGGTGATGGTCGTTGGGGTCAATGGCGTCGGTAAAACCACAAGCATCGGCAAAATAGCGTATCGGTACAAGCAGGCCGGGCGCAGCGTCCTGCTGGGCGCAGGCGACACGTTTCGGGCAGCGGCGATCGAGCAGCTGGAAATCTGGGCTAACCGGGCGGACGTCGATCTCATCAAGCAGTCGCACGGCTCGGACCCGGCAGCCGTGGCCTTCGACACGCTGGCTGCTGCAAAGTCGCGGGAGGCTGAGGTGGTGCTCATCGATACCGCCGGTCGGTTGCATACGCGTCGCGGGCTTATGGATGAGCTCTCGAAGGTCAAGCGCGTGATGAGTAAGCAAATCCCTGATGCGCCGCACGAGGTGCTGCTGGTGCTTGATGCCTCCACCGGGCAAAATGCGATACGGCAGGCGGAGGTGTTCACCGAGGCCGTTGACGTCACCGGGCTGGTACTGACCAAATTGGATGGCACCGCAAAAGGAGGCATCGTGATTGGCGTGTCAAACGAGTTCAAGGTGCCGGTGAAGTACATCGGCGTAGGAGAGGGGATTGACGATCTCCAGATCTTTGACCGCCGCGCGTTCGTGGAAGCCCTCTTCGGCGACCAGTTTTAACGGCGCCCCTCCGCCGCTCTTGCCCCACTGACCTCCTCTGTTGCTATGCGCCTGCTCTTCATGGGGACGCCGGAATTCGCCGTGCCCTCCCTTAATCGTCTCATTGAGTCCGGCTATCCCCCGATCGCTGTGGTCACAGGTCCCGATCGCCCCCGCGGCCGGGGGCAGCAACTTTCGCCAACGGCGGTTAAAACGGCTGCCCAGCAGCATGGCCTGACGCCGATCCTGCAGCCCGAGTCCGTCAAAAGCGACGCCTTTGCCGCTGACGTCGCCGCGCTTGAACCAGATGTTATCGTGGTGGTGGCCTTCAAGATCTTGCCGCCGGCTGTCTATCGGGTGGCCCGCCTGGGCGCGTTTAACCTGCACGGGTCCCTGCTGCCGCGATACCGTGGCGCCGCGCCCATCAACCGGGCGGTAATGGATGGCGCAGAGGAGACCGGCGTGACCACGTTCTTTCTGGAGCCACGGGTCGATACCGGACAGGTCATCCTCAAAAAGCGCATGCCCATCGGGCCCAATGAGACGGCCGGCGAAGTGCACGACCGGATGATGCACCTGGGGGCCGATGCCGTGGTGGAGACGGTGCAGCGCATAGAGGCGGGGACGGCCGACCCACAGCCGCAGGACGATGCAAAGGCTACGCCGGCCCCTAAGATACACCGGGAGGACTGTGGTATTCCCTGGGATGGACCTGCCGAGGAGGTGCATAACTTCATCCGGGGGCTGTCGCCTTACCCGGGGGCGTGGACGTATCACGACGGGACGCAACTCAAAATCTACCGCTCGATGCTCCACACCGGAAGCGGCGCACCCGGCGAAGTGCTGGCCACCGATGAGGCGCTCATCGTTGCGTGTAGCTCGGGGGCGGTGGCTTGCACCGAGGTGCAGCAACAGGGCAAGCGCCGGATGAACGCACAGGATTTTCTGAATGGGTACCAAATTGCACCGGGGGACCGGCTCACCTCTACGGTCTGATCGTTACGGTGCTGCAAAAGTTGTGGCAACAACCTTGTGGGCGATCAGCGCAAATGGTACACTACGTTGCGTAAGCCGGTCTTTTAACCGTTAGCACGCCCGTTTTATGGAAGAGTCTGCTTCTGCGATAGAAACAGCCACCTCCACGCTGATCGAGAAGCTCTACGACTGGTATGTAGAATTCGTAGCGCTGCTGCCCAACATCTTGATCGCGGCGGTGATTCTGGTGCTTACGGTGTATGCCTCGCGGCTGGCGCAGCGGGCCGTACGTAGCGCGGTTGAACGGGTATCGACGTACAAGAACGTAAACAACCTGGCGGTGTCGCTGACGAAAGGTGCGGTGGTTGCCATCGGCATCTTTGCAGCGCTTACCGTGGTGGGGCTGGGGACTGTAGTGGCGACGCTACTGGCGGGGGCTGGCATTGCCGGGTTGGCGATTGGCTTTGCGTTCCAAGACGTGGCAGCCAACTTCATCTCGGGCGTGCTGCTCGCCATCCGGCGGCCGTTTCGGGAAGGGGAAATTGTGGAATCGAACGGACATGAAGGCACGGTTGAAGAGGTTAACCTGCGCGCCACGCACCTCCGTACGTTTCAGGGGCAGATCGTCGTCATCCCCAACAAAGACGTGTTGCAGGCGCCCCTCATCAACTTCTCGCGCACCGGCAGCCGCCGTATTGATCTGGCCTGTGGGGTAGCCTACGGAGACGACCTAGAGAAAGCGAAAGAACTTGCGCTTGAAACCGTTCAGGACATCGCGTTTCGCGACGAGGAGAAACCCGTTGATCTGTATTATAATGGCTTTGGTGGCAGCTCCATCGACTTCGTTATTCGGTTTTGGGTGCCCTTCACCAAGCCAACCGATTTCCTTCAGGCCCAGAGCGACTCTATCATGCGCCTGAAAGCACAGTTTGAGGCCAACGACATCACGATTCCTTTCCCCATTCGCACGCTCGACTTTGGTGTGGTAGGCGGCGAGAAACTATCAGAGGCGCTGCCGCCGGGGCTGTTTTCTGGTAACGAGGCCGCAGCAAGCAACGACCCCGCCTAACGAACCCTGTTGTTGCATCAGCGTTTGCACGCGCCCGCTCATCCAAGGCCCGTTGCCTGAACCGTTTTCCTCTTTCATGGCCTCTCCTCCCGCCCTTAAATCGTACGCTGCCTCGTTTCAGGATGTGCTTCGACAGATGGAGGGAAGCACGGCGCCGGGACCGGAAGAGGTGAAGGCGTGGGCGCGTCAGGCAGTGAACGCCGAGCGTGCTGGCGGGCCGGACCCTCACGTAGCATTTGCACACGGAAGCCTCGGCCTTCTGGCAGGGCATACGTCCTACATGGAAGGGTATGCAGTCTTAATGAGCCTACCGTTTGGGGTAGCGGTGGCCATGCATGCTTCCGAGAAGGCCCAGGCACGGCTACGGCATACGAATGATGACCGCCGATGGACGTGGACCCCCGACGCTTCGCAGCCACCGGATGCCGAGTTGCCCACGTGGGTGCGGGTGGTGCGCGAGTCGTTGCGGCGTGCTGGTCTGGCCGTGCCCGTGGAGGTTGTCGTGGCCAGCGCGATGCCGCCAGCCTGCATCGACGCGCGCCTCTCTGCCCTGAGCGTGGCGACGATGCGTGCGTACCACAGTTTTGCATCAGACCAGGCACAGCCGCACGAAGCCCCCCCCGAGGAGGCGCCGGATGAGGCAACGGTGGCGCAGTGGGTCCGCAGTGTACTCTCGACGTGTACCGGGGTACCCTACAGCAATGCCTACCCGCTGGCCGTGCAGGCGACCGATCCACCGGGGCTGACGCTTGTCGACACCAGCAAAGCCGACCACCTGCCCTTGTCCGCCCCGCCCGCTGACGAAGTCCGCTGGGGCCTTATCACCGCCGATCACACGCCCGTCCGCTCCAGCGCCCATCACCACGACCAGCACCAGCGGGCCATCGATGCCCTGCGGGCCCTCAATCAAACGCCCTACGGCCCACTTACCTCGTTTAGTCAGATGGAGCATCGGGATCTTGATAAGGCGCTCGGGCGGCTCGATCCGGTTTACCGGCCCGTGGCCCGTCACCTGGTCGGCGAGAACCGCCGGGTGGCCCGGCTGGTCCGTGCTGTGCAGACGCACGACTGGCAGCTGCTCGGCACGCTGCTCATGATGTCGCACCACTCCCTGCGGGATGAATGGGGCGGGACCAACGAGGTGGTCGACTACATCGTAGATGCGGTCGCGGATCGTGCAACGGATGGGATGTTCGGCGCATGCCTCACCGGGCGTGGTCAGGCGGTGCTGCTCGTCGGGCGCTCGCTTGCGCTGCATCGCTGTATGAACGAGGTGACCGCTGACCTGCACGCTACGTTTGGCCTGGACGCGCAAGCGCTTGTACTCTAAGCCCGACGCGGCCCAGCTCTGCATCCCTTTACCATCTTGCCCGCTGTCCATGTCATCGTTTGATCTTTCGGCCGTTAACGAGCGTCTGCGGACGCAGTATGCTTTTGTCGATGACCTCCGAGACGAGATCGGCCGCGTCGTGGTGGGGCAGCAGTACATGGTCGATCGACTGCTGATTGGGCTCCTGGCGCGCGGGCATGTGTTGCTGGAGGGCGTCCCGGGACTGGCCAAGACGCTCACCGTAAGCGCCCTGGCGCAGGCTATTGGCACCTCGTTTCAGCGCATCCAGTTCACCCCGGACCTGCTGCCTGCCGACCTGCTGGGTACGCTGATCTATAATCAGAAGGAAGCCGATTTCTCGATTAAGAAAGGGCCGATCTTTGCCAATCTGGTGTTGGCCGACGAGATCAACCGCGCTCCGGCTAAGGTTCAGAGCGCCTTGCTTGAAGCCATGCAGGAGCGGCAGGTGACCATTAGCGATACGTCGTTCCCCCTGGAGGAGCCCTTTCTGGTACTGGCCACGCAGAACCCGATTGAGCAGGAGGGGACGTACCCGCTGCCGGAGGCACAGGTGGATCGCTTCATGCTTAAGATCGTGGTCACCTATCCCTCCCGCGACGAAGAGCTGGAGATCATGCGGCGCATGGCCCGCACGCAGCCCGTCCCGCCGGTTCAACAGGTCGTGACCCCCAGCCAGATCCTCTCCGCCCGCACGGTGCTGAACGAGTTGTACATTGACGAACGGGTAGAGCAATATATCGTAGATCTGGTCATGGCTACGCGCAGCCCGGCGACGTACGGCGCCGACACGCTCACCCGGCTCATCAGTTACGGCGCCTCACCGCGGGCCACCATCAATATGAACCTGGCGGCGCGCGCCCACGCTTTTTTGCTTAAGCGCGCGTACGTAACCCCTGAAGACGTGCGCAGCATCGCCCCCGATGTGCTACGCCACCGGATCGTTCCTTCGTACGAGGCTGAGGCGGAAGAGATAACGAGTGATGACCTGCTCAAAGAGGTAATGGAATCGGTGGAAGTACCCTAATGAAGCGCCCTGATGAAGTGCCCTGACCGCGTGCGTGCTGCCGGATTACCTGTCGCGCACGCCGTGCTGTCCACGCCTCTGGCCTCCACGTCTGCACAACACAACAGCCCAATGCCCCACCACGCCGCCCCATTTCGGAAAGAGGCCCTGTCGGTTGCCGAACTGGTGACCCACCTGCGCACCGATGTTAGCGTAGGCCTGGAGGTGCTGACCCCGGAAGTTGACCTGCAGGCGAACCAGGTCACGGAAAGCTACCTGCATCGCCCGGGCCTGGCCTTGGCTGGGTTCGTGGAGCTCTACACGCATCAGCGGGTGCAGATCCTTGGGAATACCGAGTGTGCCTACCTGCGCTCTCTTGACGCGACTGCCCGCCGGGACGCCGTACAGCGCGTGTTGGCCTTCCCCGTGCCATGTTTTATTTTAACGCACGGCAACAAAGCACCTGATGGGCTCGCAGAGCTGATGCGCGAGTCGGGGGTGGCCTTGCTCCGAACCCCGGAGCCTACCACCGAATTCATGGCGCTGGTGCGGGAGTTCCTGCAAGATCAGTTTGCGCTGCAGCAGGCCGTCCACGGGGCCCTCGTGGACGTCTACGGTACAGGGTTGCTGCTTATGGGCAAGCCTGGTATCGGAAAAAGTGAGGTTGCCCTGGACCTCGTCGAGCGCGGCCACCGCCTCGTTGCTGACGACGTGGTGATCGCTACGCGTAGAGAGGCTAACCTATTGATGGGCTCGGGCACGGACCTCGTTCAGCACTTTATGGAAGTGCGAGGGCTGGGGCTGGTAGATGTACGGGCCATGTTTGGGATTCGGGCCATCCGGTTTCAGAAACGGATTGAACTGGTGGTGAACATGCACCTGTGGGATGCGGACGAGGAGTACACCCGGCTCGGCATGGTACAGGACATGTACGAATTGCTCGGCGTGTCCCTACCTATGGTAAAAATTCCCATTACCCCGGGTAAGAACATCACGGTCATTTGTGAGGTCGTGGCCATGAACCACCTGCTGCGTCAATATGGCTATGACCCTGCTGAAGTCTTTGCTGACCGCTTGCGTGAGCGTATTCAGCAGAAACAAGGCCCGTTGCCCCAACGCGCCGTCGAATACTTTGAGCACGATTTTGAATGACCGCCGGCCGATCTGAAACCGCGGCCATGTAAAGGGCGCGAAAATTGCGTGAGAGCGAACCGCTTTGTAGAAAACGGTTGCTTCTTGCATACGCACCACCTATATTTTGACGCTTTTCACGTACACATTGCGCTAAAAGTGCTCCCACGGTCATGTTTATGTCGCACAACGTCAGCAGCGATACTCCGTGCTTGAATTAAGGGCTGTATAGCCGATACAACCATTGTTGACGCGCGCATACTTGAAACCCGCAAGTCTATATGCCTAAAAATAATTACTTCTATTACGATCACGAGACGTGCTCTTTTGTTGAGGTTAAGCCGGACCCGCAAAAGGTATGGCTGCGGCGCGGGGCACTGGGTGGTCTGGTAGTGGTGATGGCATTTGCTGTGTCGTTTTTGTTGGAAGGGGTGGTGCCTTCCGTGGAGCAAGTAACCCTGCGGGCCGAGAATCAGGCATTGCAGCACGAACTTGAGCAAGTGAGCGAGCGCGTGAACAGCCTCTCGTCTGAACTGGGCGATCTGTCCGAGGCGGACCAGGCGCTGTACCGGACCTTGTTTGAGGCGGAGCCCATCTCGGACGATATCCGCCAGGTCGGGGTAGGAGGGGCGGATGCCCAGGAGCGGTTTGATGGGTTCAGCAGCCGTCCAGCCGTTCTTCTGCGGAGCCTGTCGGAGGAGTTGGATGCGTTGGAGCGAAAAGCCAGCCTGCAAGGCAGTAGCTTTCGTGAGCTGAAGTCACTGGCAAGCACCCATCAGGAGCGGATGCGGCAAATGCCCGCCATCTTGCCGGCGGACGGCCCGGTGGTCTCCGGATTTGGGTCCCGGTACCATCCCATCTTGCAGGTGCGGCGTCACCACGCAGGCATCGACATTGTCCTGGATGTCGGCACGCCGGTGTACGCTACGGGGGATGGTGTTGTCCGTGAGCGTTCCCGGACGGCGGGCTACGGAAAATATGTGATTATTGATCATCCCGAAGCTGGGTACAACACGCTCTACGCCCACCTTTCCGAAATCCCATCGCACATCCGTCCGGGCCGTGAGGTAAAGCGGGGCGAAGAGGTTGCGCTCAGCGGTAACACCGGACGCTCGACGGGCCCTCATCTCCATTACGAAGTCCGGGATTCCAACGACCGCGCCATTGACCCGATGCAGTTTGTGGCGCCGAGCATGTCGCCGCGGAAGTACCGCCACCTGGTGATGGCTGCGCAAAACGCTACCACGTCGCTTGATTAAGTCCTGGTCAACGGGGCTACGGTTTAACCGAGCAGATCCCGAGGCGCGTGCTGTGCAACAAAGTGGCTGACGGCAGGCTTTGGCCGATGCTACCCTACTGGATGCTACCCTACTGGATGCTACCCTACTGGATGCTACCCTACTGGATGCTACCCTACTGGATGCTACCCTACTGGATGCTACCCTACTGGATGCTACCCTACTGGATGCTACCCTACTGGATGCT
>LKNB01000036.1 GCA_001564055.1 Rhodothermaceae bacterium Tc-Br11_B2g6_7 | reverse complement strand
TGGGGGTCTCCTACTGGGTCGGAGACGGGTTCTACGCGAAGCGAAAGGTCTTCGAGGCGATCACCGAGATGGGCGGTGACCTCATCACGCGGCTCCGTTCGGACGCGAACCTCCGGTATCTCTATACCGGTCCGCGCAAAACAGGCCCCGGCGCTCCGAAGCGCTACGATGGAAAGATCACCTTCGACCGTCCCGATCAAATCGAGGACCGGTTCGAAGAGATCGGGCGTCTTCCCGACCGAACGCATGTCGAGATCTGGACGACCGTGGCGAACAGCCCGCACTTCAAGCGGAACCTGCGTATCGTGTTGCTCCGAAACCGAAAGACAGGGCACGTCCTTCTTCTCTGCTCGACTGACACGGAGCAGGAGGCTGAAGAGGTGGTGAGATACTATCGCCTGCGTTACCAGATTGAATTTGTGATCCGAGATGCCAAGCAGCACACCGGTCTCACCCACTGCCAGGCCCGAAGCCAGGAGAAGATTGACTTCCATCTCAACATGAGCGTCGCCGGCGTGAACCTGCTTCGCCTGATGGCCGGAAAAGCGGGGTGCTCGCTCCGAACCTACCGCATATTGGCCTACAACCGATTTTTGGCTGGTCGGCTTTTCTCCGAACTCGGCTTAAGCGGCGAGTGGAGCTTATCGGATCGGAAGGTTCAGCCGGTCCTTGAGACCGGGCAGATGGCTACGTGACCCTCGCAAACGTGCACGGAGTATTGCTGATGATTTCTGCGCTTATCGCCGGAGCGTTTATCCTGTACAATGCAGAGCAAACCAATTTCGCCACGCTTGGCGATCAGGCGGAGCGGCAGGAGCAGATCGTGGCGCGCGAAATCGCGCGCTCCGGCTACAACAGCCTGAAGTCGCGGGCCCGCGAAGTGGAACGCAACCTCGTGGCGCTAAACCCCAACACCACGCTGGCACAGGTCATCAATGAAGTGAATGGGGAGGACGGCGTAGTCGTTGGCCCCTATGAAGGCGGCGAATACCACGCCTGGATGGAGCCGACCAGCCTGCAGTCGTACCGCATTCATTCCGAGGGATACTACGGCAGTGCCTCGCACACGCTTGACGGATCGTACGTGCCGACGAACATGCTGGCCGTGCCTGACGATGGCCTGACGGTGGACTCCACGTCGTTTCTGAATGCCGAGTTTATCAGTTCTATGGCCGGTTGGTGCTCTGCCATTTATCTGGAGCGGCATATTCCCAAATACAACTACGGCCACGGCACCCAAGTAGACGGATGTAACCCGAACAACCCCGGTGATAAAAACTGCCCGGAAGATTCGGAAGACCAGATCGACCGCACGCGCGGTTCATACAACGCACACTATCACATTCAGGAGCCCGAGCTTATTTTCGCCTCGGGTCGTAATCGTGACGGGACGCGGTCACACCTCGAAACGGAGCTCATCCCTGGGACACGCCTCAATTTTATTCTGGCCGTCGACAAGGGATGCAATCTGCAGGGTGATGATACTGTGGCCTACGACGACCCAGGCTTTGACCATCGCCACTATGCGCTGGTGAACGAAGGGTCGAATGCCGGCCTGGACGACATGCGCGAGGGCATGTACGCGATGCTGGAAGCCCATCCGACGGAGTCGGGTGTCTGGCGTATCGCTTTTGAGGACCAGCAGCGGTGGGGCGAAGCCGAGTTTCAGGACATCAAGGACAATGCCTATCCCGATCCCCTGTGCGCCAGTGGCGGGGCCTGCGGCAAATCGTTTTCCTTTACCAACGGCACGTACGGTGGGGAGGGATGGGGGTCGATCGGCATTGATGCGATGGGCTACACGCGTCTGCTTGACTACGCTAACATCCCCGACTTCAGCGATCAGGTCTTTCAGATCTGGCTCACCGAAGATCTTGACCACGAGCACACCCCCGGGCAGCACGCCAGCCTCTAACGTGGAGGCGCAGTAGCGTTGCTACCGGACGTCACGAACCACACCCTCAACAGCTGAGGGTGTGGTTTTTCTTGTCAAGGAAAACTGGTGGATAGAGTACAAAAGAGGTTAAGAAGCTGCCTGGCCGCGCGATACTACGAGAGGTACGGGGCCATCCTTCGGGCTGGTCACTCGTGCCTGCTGATTCCTCTATTCCCACGGACGTCCTTTTAGAGCTGTGAGCAATCCCGCACTTGCTGATATCGTCAATGAGCAGATGAAGGCGCCGCGCCGCGCAAAGTCGGTGTCGGTGCCGCCGCTGCCCAAGATCGTCAAGACCGTCTGCGACGCCGTCCCTGAGTCGATGGACGGGGAGGAGCGCCTGCACTTTCTGGCCGATCAGGTCAACGCCCTGCTCGACAAGGACCGTACGCTGCTCCGCGAGCACATGCGCATCTACGCGCGCCGTGCCATGGACCTCGGGGCGTCTGATATGGACGCCGGGGGGATGGGCTGCCGGGGCCGCTTCTGGTACCGCGTCGACGGCGAGAAGCGCCCCTACGAAGACCTCGGCGAGTATGAGTATGCCGAGACGGACATCCTCTTCCTCAACCTGCTGAATGAGCGCCAACTGGAGGTGCTCAAGGACGAAAACTCGCTCGATTTCTCCTATCAGGTCCCATCCAAAGAGAAAGACGGCCGCCCGACGCGCTTTCGTGCCACGTGTTATTACGACAACCAGCACCTGGCGCTCAACATGCGCCTCATCAAAGATGAGCTGTTTCCCCTGCCGTCGCTGGGTTTCCCCCGCATGATTGAGAAGGGCGTCATGTTTCGCCACATCCGCGATGGCCTTACGCTCGTCACGGGCGTTACCGGCTCTGGTAAGAGCGCCACGCTGGATGCCATTATTGACGCCAACAACGCGGATGTGCCCGCGCATATCGTCATTGTGGCGAAACCCATTGAGTACATGCACGAGCCCAAGGAGTGTATCGTCCGCCACCGCGAGGTGGGGCGCGACGTGCCCACCTTTAAATCGGGCATCGTGCAGGCGCTGCGGCAGGACCCCGACATCGTGGTGATCGGGGAGATGCGCGATCCGGATACGATCTCCTCCGCCCTCGAAATCACCGACTCCGGCCATAAGGTGTTTTCCACGCTGCACACCATCTCCGCCGTAGAGACCATCGACCGGATCGTGGCCGAGTACCCGACGGAGGAGCAAGAGCGCATCCGTAATCGCCTGGCCGACGTGCTCCGCTGCGTCATCTCCCAGAAACTGCTGCCGAAGGTGGGCGGCGGCCGCATCCTGGCCAAAGAAGTCCTCTGGATGACCTCGTCCGCCCGCGCCGCGATCAAAAACGACAACACCGGCGAAATCTACCAGATGATGTGGGAGGGCAACAAGCTCGGCATGACCACGCTGGAGCAGGACCTCCATCGTCTGGTGCAGCAGCGGCAAATCACCATGGAGACGGCCGTGGATTACGCCAACAACAAGCGCCGCCTCAAACACCTGTTGGGGTAGCCCGCTCGCTTAAGAACACCGGCGGGGCACCGATACCGCGAAATGACCTTCACGTAATTCGTTCGACCTTATGGCATCGCGCAACGCAGCAAACACGACTTTAGGGGTGATGGTTACTGGCCGCACCCTGCATGCCTCGCTCTTGGAGCAGACCGGCGACGGCCCCCGCCTCGTGCGGACCTTCACGCGGCAGCGCTCCTCTCGGGGCGCCAGCACGCCGGAGGCCAGCATGGGCGACGACCTCGACGCGCTGGAAGAAAGTGGCTCTGACTTCAACATCCAATTTGGCGATGAGGGGGGGAGCGATGTCGACAATATGTTTATTGCCTCCGAGTTTGGCGGGTTGGAAGGTGGGGCGGCCGATCTGAGCGGCGGAAGCTCGGCCGAGGTGGCGGTGTCCTTCGCGCTGGAACTGGCCGACATCCTGGCCGAGTGCGAGGATCTGGGCTACGCCCGCCCGACGATGGCCTTTGCGCTCGAAGCCTCGGACGTCTCGGCGGTAGAATTGCACCTGCCGGATGAAAAGGCGACCGAGGAGAAAGACAAAGCGGTTAGCCGCAAGACCCTGGTGGCTGCGCTGAAAGAACAGCACGAGGGCGCGTCGGACGATGAACGCGTGGCTTTTCTGCGCCTCACCCCCACCGACGAAGGCGTGCCGCGCTACCTGGCCGTGACGGCGCGGGCAGAGAACCCCGTGACCACCACGCTAACCGAGCTGCGCGAAGAAAAGCGCCGCCTGCCCCCGGCGAAGCTGCTCGACACCGAGGTGCCGCTCTACCTGGGCCTGGGCCGCAGCATGGTGGCCGCGCAGCAAGCCGCCGACACTGAAGAAGGGGCAGCGGACAGCGATGAGCCGCTCTACACCCTCATGGTGCGCGTCGGCAGCGAGGATACGCTGGTCCTCTTCCTCGAAGACGACCGCCTGAAGCATACCGAAAACCTGCGCTCGCTCACCGCCGCGGAGCCCCCCGAGACGATTTGCTCGCGGGTGCTCTTGCTGCAGGATGAGTACGGGATCGGCGAGATTGAACACGTCTTGCTGGCCAGCGAAGACCGCGAGGATGATCTGGCGGATGCTTTCGAAATGTTTTTCCCCGAGGCTTACGTCCGGGGCATGCGGGAGGAGCTGCCGCCTACCAAGAACGGCACCCCGAGCGAAGGGAAAGCCGCTACCATTCCCGCCACGCTGGCGGCGCTGCGCCTGGCTAACGATGAGGGCTATGCTAACGCGTTTGCCGACATTAACTTTCTGCCCGCCGAACTGCGCCGCCGCCAGTTCGTGCTGCCCGTTACCTGGCACGTCATGGCGATGTATGTGGTGCTCTTCTGCACCGTCCTCTTCTTCGTGGCCCGCTTCTTCACGCTGCAAAGCAGCATTCAGGACTACCGCGACCGGGTCAACCAACAGCAGCCGGAGTTTGTGGATGCAGATCCAAACGTGCTGCAAGCCCGGATCGATAGCTTGCAGAACGTGCACGCGGAAATCGTGCGCGGACTGGATGTGCTGGAAGACCTCATGGTGGGCAGCGACCGCTGGAGCCGCGCGATGGAGAAAGCCGCCCGCGAGATGGCGGTGGTAGAGGGGCTGTGGGTGGATAGCTGGCAGCCCTCGGGCAATGAGCTTCAACTGCGCGGTAGCGCGACCTCCCGCGATGGGGTGGTGACGCTGGCCGAGCGCCTGAATGGCCGCATTGAAACGCTCACCTTCTCGGAGATCCGTGAGTGGCCCGTCTACGCCTATACGCTTCGGGTCCCGCTCTCTAACGAACTACCCGAGGCTGCCGTCTTCCTCCGCGAGCGCATCGCCGAGCAGCAGGCCGCCGAGGACGCGCAGCCCCCCATGTCGTCCGCCGCCTTTGACGAGGCCATCGACTAACGCGCCCCGCGCACGCAGGCGCTTCGCCTTCCACCATTTCCACCCGTTTACCTCTACCGGACCCATGTCGCTGTCCAACAACATTTACAACCTTCTCCTGCTCTCCGTTGTGTGGGTGTGCGTCCTTGCCGGCGGCATCTACGTTACCTACATGGAGCAACCAGCCGAGCTGGAGCGCCTGGAGAAAGCGCAGGAAGCCATCGAGATGGAACAGGCCGAACTGCGGGCGCTGATGTCGGAGCAGGCGGAGACCCGCACCATGGTGAACGAGGTCATGGCCCGCTGGAAGGCGCGCTACAAAGAAATGCCCGACGAGCTCTCCAGCCCGTCGGTCATCGGCTACTTCAACCAGATCACCCGGCGGGGCTTTGAGAATTTCGATGTGACCTTCCGTGGGACGCAGCGGCAGGACGACTACGACTTCCATACCTACGACGTGCAGGGCCGGGGCTATTTCAACGACCTCTACCGTGTCGTCTGGCAGTTGGAGAATAACCGTAAGATGTACCGCGTGCGGGATGTCCGGCTGGACCACATCGACGTCATGAAGGAAGACAAGGAGCGGGGCACCGAGCGGATGCAGGTGATGGTCTCGTTTCGGATGGGCATCGATGCTTACTTTGGCGGCTCCAGCGTCCTGAGCGCCCCCGAGGAGTCCACGCTGGCTATGCTTGACGAATACGATCTCCCGGTCAGCCAGGTCGCTGACGACCGCCCGCCCGTCCCGGCGTTCGTGCTGCCGGATGAACGGCCGCAAATGAATCCGTTCTTCCCCGGCATCATGGACCGCCTGCCGCCCAACACCTACCAGCTCGTCAATGTGGAAACGGATGAGCTCGTGTCCATCGTGGGCAACCGGGCCGTCTTCCGCAGTCAGGACGGATTTGTCTCCGTAGGCGAAGGCGAGGACATTTACCTCGGCCGTCTGACGACGGTCAACCCCATGGAGGGCATCGTCCGGGCGCGCCTTAACAAGGGCGGTATCATGGACGATATTGAGCTTGAGCTGGAGCTTACCGACCGCCACCGCCAGCACCGCGGCCGTGGCACGCTGCGGCCCCTTGACGAACGCCCCTAACCCCGCTACCCGCCGACCATTCATCTGACGTGCCGGCCTGCACTTCGGCCTGCCACGAGAGTCTACGTACCCATGAAGAACTTGCTGCCAATCCCTATGTCTCGTCCCGTGCTGGCTACCGTACTTGCCCTGTTGCTCATTGGCTTCACGGCTGTGCCGCTGCAGGCACAAGACCGCGAGGAACCGCCCCAGCGCGAGTTCCGAACCTTCATTCCGCAGGACCAGGTCGTGTCCTTTAGCCCGAACGCCTCGTTCGAGCAGTTTGTCGACTTCCTCAACCCCATCTTTCAGCGGGTGTTTGACAAGCAGGTGATCGACCCCGAAGGCCGCACCCGCGACATCGGCATCTCCATCTCGGGCATGTACTTCTTTGATGCTTTCGACCTGGTCCTGGACGCAAACAACTTGACGTACCGGGAGACGGATCGCTTCTTCTTTATTGAAGAGGCCCGGCCTTCGCAGCAGCGGGGGGTAGCCGCAAACGGAGCGACGGGCGAGCAGCCGGCTCGGGTGACGACCGTGTCGGGCGATGACCGCCTCAACCTGGACACCCGCGACATCCAGATCAATGCGATCCTCTTTTCGCTGGACGTCAACCGGGCCCGTGACATCGGCCTGAACTGGAACTCGTTTCTGGCGGGTGATGGCGCCGGTGGCGATATTCAGGTGCGCACGGGTGGTATTGCCGACGCTACGGATGACGTGCTGGTGCTTCCACGCGAAATCAGCGCCCAGCGGCTGCAGGAGTTTATCAACATCTCCGAATCGCGCGGCGCCGGGGAGACCATTGCCAGCCCCCGCGTCACCGTGCAGAGCGGCGAGCAGGGCAACATCCAGATTGGTAGCGACATCCCGTTCACGACCCGAGACTTTGCCGGCAACACCATCACACAGTTTGTCAACACCGGTATCATTATCGATGTAACACCTACGCTCATCACGCAACCTATTGCTGACACCCTCGGGGCTCCGCTGGTCGATTTTGTTGACCTCGAAGTACGCGTAGAGAACTCCAGCGGGCAGGTTACGCCGTCGGGCCCCATTGTAGACCGTAACACCGCGCAGACGCGGGTGATGCTGCTGGACGGCGAACAGACCGTGATCGGTGGCCTCGTCAGCACCGAGGAATCGGAGTCGCGGCGCGGCATCCCGATTCTGAAGGACCTTCCGGGGTGGTTCTTTGGCATCCGCTATCTGACGGGCCTGACGAGCACCACGCTCATCCAGCGCGAGCTGCTGATTGTGCTGCAGGCCACCCTGGTCGACCCCCTGCGCCAGCGTGCCGGGCGGCCGTTTGAGCAGGACCTCCTGCAGCGCTCCCGGGAAGAGGCAGACCGTGTGTTGCGCCGCTTCGACGACAACGCGGCAGACCGGATTGAATACCTCAACCCGCGGGTCTATGGTGAGCGCCCCGCACCGCAGCACTCAAATCCGCGTCACGAAACGCGCCGCCCGAATGCCCAGGACACGAACGATTCGGACGCTAATTCGTCTAACGAGTAAGCGGTTGCATGTTGTTCTTCGGTGGATAGAACAGTACGGGCATGTAGACCGCGGAGGCAGTGTCGGGCAACCGGCACTGCCTTTTGTTTTGTTGAAGCGTGTGGGAGGGGTGCATTGGGGCCGATCTGCTTGTCCACGGGTTGCTCCCGTGCTCACCCCGGATACCGCGGGTACGGACGCTCCCGAACATATTCGCGCATCTGCTGCACCTCCTGCTCCTTTACTTCCCACTCAAAGCGCAGCAAGCTTCGCAAGGAGACCATCCCGACCAGGTGATCGCCATCCGACACGGGGAGGTGGCGGAAGTGGTGCTCATCCATGAGTTGCAGCGCCTGCTGGCGCTCCGTATCCTTGGTCGCTACGACCACGTCCGTAGTCATCACCTCGCGCAACGGGGTGGTCGCCGGGTCTTTGCCCTCGTGCACCACACGCGTCATCAGGTCGCGTTCGGTGAAGATACCCTCCAGCGTCTCGCCGCCGGAAAGGACCGCGAGTGCGCCGACGTTGTGCTGGGTCATGAGGGCAACCGCTTCCCGCACAGAGGTCGACGGCGCGGCATGGATGAGCACCCCGCCGTGTTCGATGAGTTCTACAATGGGCCGCTGCATAAAGATAATCGTCCGTGTAATGAATAGGGTAAGGGAGGCTCTAAAGAAGCACCCACGGTGGAGGAGGCCGTTTCATGCAGGGTACCATCTGGTAGCAACATGCGGCATACGTATCAGTAGTTTCAACGATAACTGAAAACTAAACCCGGTCGCTACGATCGTTGCGGCGTTGCTGCCGCCGTTCACCGCCGCATCTGCTCATGCTTGCCTCCACCGCTCAACCGCCCGATGCCTCCGACGAGGGGTTTTACGCCGACACGCCCCGGGGCATGTTTACGGCGGCGGGCACGTGGTATCATACCTCGGAGGCGTTGCTGCGCGAATATGCTGCCCCGGTGTTGCAGCACACGTCGGTGGTAAACCTCCTGAAAGCTGCGGAATCCTGGCTCGCGACGCCCCTCACGGTGGGCGTGCTGGCGCTGGTAGTGGCGCTGCTGGTGACGCCGGCCTGGGCCGCAGCGATTATTTCCGTGGGCGTCTATGTAGGATGGGCCGTCCTCAGTCCGTCGCTGGTGAGCCTCACCGCGCTGCCGCTCGTCCGGGCCTTGAATAGCGTGTGGGTGCAGGGCCTCACGTATGTGTTTGCGCTGAGCCTGCTGGCCGCGCAGGAGGCGATGACCGCGCTCGCCGTAGGCTTGATCGGGTTTGTGCTGTACCGCTGGCGCCTGTTGCCTCGGTTGCTTGCCCCGCTCATCAAGCGCTTGCAACAGCAGGTGCATCCCCTGCCGGCGCCTGATCAGGTGCTGCGCGCTGTGATAGTCCGCACGGCCATGAAGCACCGTGAGTCGCTACCGGAGCTGGAGGCCATGGAGCGTGACATCATCAAGCGGTGGACGCGCTCTTCCTGACGATCTCCTGACGCGCTCTTCCTGCGCTACTGCGATAGCCATCCGGTGATGTTAACCTCTTGCGACGCTCGCGCCCGGCTGGAACGCCCGCCCCGCTTCGCCCATTTCCATCGGCATTGATTTTCCCATCCCGCCTGCGTAGGCGGTTCTCTTTCATCCGTTTTGCTACAGGCATGAGTACAGCCGGCGACATTGCGTCCAGGCATCGGTTTGATGCCCGCCGTACCCGGCAGCAGTTGCTGCGGGCGGTGCGCCAGGCCCTACCCTCCAATGGCTGCAGCGGGCTGAAGCAGGTGACCGTGCCGATGCCGCCGACGGATGTGCTGGCGTGGCTGGACGCGCAACCGCAGGCCGAGCGCGCCTACTGGTCGGACCGCAACGGCGAGCACGAAATAGCGGCGGTGGGCGCGGCCGATATCCAGTGGTCCCAGGCCCCGGTCCGTCGAGAGGAGCTGGCGCGTACGCTCCGCGCCGGATCCTTTCTGGAGGGCGGCCGCTACATCGGAGGGGCACGGTTTGATAGCGGGGCGGCGTCTGAGGAGCGGTGGCAGCCCTTTGGCACGTTTCGCTTCGTGCTCCCACGCTTGGAGCTACACCGGACGCCCGAAGGTACGCTGCTGCGTTACAACCTGCGGCCTAGCCATGACGACCGGGCGGCGGTGGAAGCCCTGGTGCACCAGGTGCGGCTGCATCCGCCCGCCTCGTCGCCCGTTGCCCTCGCTGCTCCGGTAGCCCGCACCGACGCCCCGGGCCGCCCCGCCTGGGAGGCGACGGTCGGTGAGGCGCTGGAGGCCATCGCCACGACACCCCTGGAGAAAGTCGTCCTGGCGCGCGTGGCCACGTTCACCTTCGCGGCTCCACTGGCCCCCCTGACGCTCCTTCGCCTGCTGAAGGCAGCGACGCCCAACTGTTTTCACTTCGCGTTTCAGTCGGCAGACGGCCCGGCGTTTGTCGGCGCCTCGCCGGAGTTGTTGTTCGCGAAAGAAGGGACGCGGGTGCACAGTGAGGCCGTGGCGGGCACGCGGCCGCGGGTCGACGACCCGACCGCCGACGACCGCCTGCGCCGCGCCTTGCTGCAAAGCGACAAAGACCGGCGCGAACACGCCTTCGTACGCGAGCGCATCCGGCGGGCGCTGGCGCCGCTCACCCAGACGCTGACGGTGGAGGAGGAGCCGTCCGAGCTGCGCCTGGCACGCAAGCGGCACCTGCAGTCGGCGGTAGAAGGACGGCTTCAGAAGGGCGTCGACGTGTGGGATCTGCTGGGCACGTTGCATCCAACCCCCGCCGTGGGAGGCACCCCCACCGACGCCGCGCTTCAGCACATCCGCGCCGTGGAGCCGCTGGATCGGGGCTGGTATGCCGGTCCGGTAGGCTGGGTACAGGACGATGCCGCGGCCTTTGCCGTGGGGATCCGCTCAGGCCTCGTGGATGGCGCCGACCTGTCGCTGTTCTCGGGCGCCGGCATTGTCGCCGGCTCTGACCCCGCCGCCGAATGGCAAGAAATCGAACACAAAATCAGTGACTTCATCGACGTCCTCGGCCTTGATCCTCGACGCTCCTAACCTCAACCGCCTCTGGGCCGACGTTCTCGTGGAGGAGCTCGTTCGCTCCGGGGTGACGCAGTTCTTTCTGGCGCCGGGGTCGCGCAGTACCCCCCTCACCACCGCGGTGGCAGCGCATCCAACCGCCCGGGCCACGATGCACTACGATGAGCGGGGGACGGCATTTGCAGCGCTGGGCTACGGCCGCGCTAAGGGCCGCCCGGCCGGCTGGGTTACAACCTCCGGCACAGCGCTGGCCAACGGCTTTCCGGCCATCGTAGAGGCGAGCATCGACAGCGTCCCCCTAATGCTGCTCACGGCCGATCGCCCCCCAGAGCTGCGCGATACGGCCGCCAACCAGACGATCCACCAGCCCGGTCTGTATGGCGACTATGTGCGCTGGGCGATGGACGTCCCCACCCCCAGCACCGACGTCCCGCTGGCCTCCATCCTGACGATGGCTGATCAGGCCGTGCACCGCGTCCGCGGCACGGCTGACCCGGGCCCCGTGCATCTCAACCTGATGTACCGCAAGCCGCTGGGGCCCACCCCCGATGGGCAGACCTACGACGCCTATACGGCGCCGGTGCGCGCCTGGGCAGCGCGCGCCACACCGTGGACGACCTATGCCGCCGGTGCGCCCACCGCCGCGCTCTCCGATGACCTTTCGGCGCGCTTGCAAGCAGCCGAGCACGGCATGGTGATCGCTGGCCGGATGCCCGCAAGCGCTGATACCGCTGCCGTACGCGCGCTGGCGCAGCACCTCGGCTGGCCGCTGATGCCCGACGTAGGGTCCCAGCTTCAGTTGGCTGCGCCCGGCGCTGACGACCCGCGCTGCCTGGCCTTCGACCACGTGCTGGCGCGGGCGGAATGGCGCGAGGCGCTGGCGCCGGATGTGGTCGTGCAGATGGGCGGCCCGCCGGTGTCGAAGCGGCTGCAGGAGGCCCTCCATGCCTGGCAGCCGGAGACCTACGCGCTGGTGCATCCTGGCCCGCGTCGGATCGATCCGCACCACGGCGTGACCCACCGGGTACAGGCAGATCCTGCCGCCTTCGCCCGCACCGTGATGGATATGCTTCCCGCAGCTTCCGTGCTTGCATCGTATACAAAGGCATGGCAGCGGGCAGATACCGCCGTGGAGGAGGCCCTGTTGCGCGCGCTGCTCTCGGATACCCTTAGCGAGCCGCTGGTGGCGCGCCTTGTGGCAGCCCACCTGCCCGGTGGCCATCCGCTGGTGTTGGCGAGCAGTATGCCCGTACGCGATGCCGACCGGTTTGCACGCCGCCCCGGAGGTGCTCCCGTGCCCGTCATCGCCAACCGGGGTGCCAGCGGCATCGACGGGCTGGTGGCTACTGCAGCTGGCGCTGCCCTCGGGTGCGGCCGTCCCGCTACTTTGCTGATTGGCGACCTCGCCCTCCTGCACGACCTCAACAGCCTGGCTTTGCTACAGCAGGTGCCGGTCGTGGTGGTAGTGCTCAACAACAACGGTGGGGGGATCTTCCACTTTCTTCCGATTGCCGACGCGACGGACGTGTTCGAGCCGTACTTCGGGACGCCGCATGGGATGGACTTTGCCCACGCCGCGCAGCAATTCGGGCTGCCGTACCATCGTCCCGCCACGCCCGATGCGTTTGTTGAGGTGTACACGAGCGCCAGCCAGCAAGGCACGTCCACCCTCATCGAAATCCACACCGACCGCGCCGCGAATCGCGCGCTGCACGAGGCGCTGATAGACGCGGTGCGGTCGGTGGATATTGTGCTGCCAGCGTAGCGCCGGTGCCAACCCATCCGATTGTACTGTTGCCCATGCTATCCGTCCACCAGAGAGGAGGCGCCTCCGCACCTGCCGTGATGCTCCTGCACGGCTTTATGGGCCGTGGCGCCGCGTGGGCGACGTGGAGTGCATCCTTGGCTGCCACGCACCGGGTGCTGATGCCGGACCTTCCGGGGCATGGAGCATCGGTGGGACTGGACGACGAGACCTACACCATGCCGGGTGCCGCTGCCGCGCTTGTCGCGTTGCTGGACGCCGAAAGGGTGGCCCGTGCGGACGTCGTGGGCTACTCGATGGGCGGGCGGCTGGCGCTGTACCTGGCCCTGCAACACCCGTCCCGCGTGCGGTCGCTGACGCTGGTCTCTGCCTCGCCTGGCCTGCGAACCGCCGAGGCCCGCGCGGAGCGGCGCCAACAGGATGCTGCGCGGGCCGAGGCCTTGCAGTCCGATTTTGAGGGCTTCGTCGCGCGCTGGTACGGCCAGGCGGTGTTCGACGGCCTGCCCCCCACGCTTCGCGCCGAACGAGTCGCCCTTCGACAAGAAAACGACCCGGCCGAACTGGCTCGCTCCTTGCGCGCCATGGGTACCGGCGCACAACCGTCGCTGTGGGAACGGCTGGACGCCCTCACCGTCTCTACCGCAGCGCTGGCCGGCGGCCGCGACGCGAAGTACGTCGCCATTGCTCAGGCGATGGCCGCAGCGAGTCCAGCCATTACGGCGCACGTGCGTGCTGGGGCTGGCCACGTGGTGCAGGACGAGCACCCTGTCGCCGTGCGTCGCATCCTGGCGCTGCAGCTCGCCCCATCACCCGTTCGTCTGTAACCTTGTGTTTTCGCTAATGGCTCATCGCGCCGCCTCCACCGATCCTTCCGCCGCACCAGCGCCTTCTCGCCTGCAGGTGTGGACGTGGGCAGCCCGGCCTAAGACGCTCGCCGCGGCCGTGGCGCCGGTGCTCCTGGGGACCGCGTTTGCCGTTGAGGCCGGCGCCTTCCACGGACCGGCGGCGCTCTGCGCGCTGCTGGCGGCGGTGCTCATCCAGATTGGCACCAATTTTAGCAATGACTACGTGGACTATCTCAAAGGTGCCGACACGGACGACCGAGTGGGGCCGCTGCGGGTGACCCAGGCTGGCCTGGTGCCGCCCGAAAGGATGCGCCGGGCGACGATCGCGGTTTTTGCCGGGGCGTTCATCGTCGGGTCGTACCTGATATGGCGTGGCGGCTGGCCGGTACTCGCGATCGGGCTGGCGTCTATCCTGTTTGGCGTGCTCTACACGGCGGGCGGACGGTACTCGCTGGCGTACCTGGGCGTGGCCGACCTGTTTGTGCTGCTCTTCTTTGGGCCGGTAGCGGTGGCCGGGACGTTTTACGTGCAGGCCTTGACGGCAACCCCCGCCGTAGTGATGGCCGGCTTCGGGCCGGGTCTGCTCGCTACGGCGGTTCTGCTGGTCAACAACATCCGCGACGTGCGGCAGGACCGTGCCGCGCAAAAGCGCACGCTGGTGGTGCGGCTCGGGCGCCCGGCGGGGGTGGCGTTGTACGCGGCCTGTGTCCTGCTGGCGGCCAAGCTGCCGGTCGGCCTGTGGCTGGCGGGCTCGGGCGCCCCCTGGGCCATGCTCGCCTCTGCTGCGCTACTGCCCGCGGTGCCGATGATCTATACCCTGGCCACCGAGCGCAACCCGGCCAAGCTGAACCCGCTGCTGGGGCGCACGGGACAGCTACTGCTGCTCTACGCGGTGTTGTTTTCTGTTGGATGGGTGATCTGAGCATAGCGCTATGGCCGTGCCCTCTATCCGCAGGCCCGTTCCATCATGAGGGATTGTTGATGCCACAACTGACGGACGCTTCGCTGTATCGCTACACGCTGCCGCTTACCAAGCCGCTGCGGCTGGGCCCGGTGCGGCTGACCGAGCGGGAGGGCCTGCTGCTGCAGTTGCGCACGGCAGGTGGAGCCGTGGGGTGGGGGGAGATCGCACCATTGCCCGCCTTCAGCCCTGGATCTCTGGCCGATGCCGAAGCGCAGGCCCGCCGCCTCTGCACCTGGCTCACAGATCGCGACGTGCCTGCCGACGCACTGACGCCGGAGGGTAGCTTTCCCGCCGCGGTCGATGCGCTGGAGCTGCTCCCGTCCGTCCGCTGTGGGCTGGAAGGCGCGCTCGCCTGGCTTCTTGCCGCGCACGCCGGGCAGCCGCTTGCGTCTGTTCTTGGTTCGGCCCGGCGCACCACCGTCACGCTGAATGGCCTGCTCACCGCCTCGGACGACCTGGCGGCGGAGGCGCAGCGCCTGAAGCAAGCGGGCTATCCGGTCGTGAAGATGAAGGTCGGCCGCCACACTGTGGCCACCGATGTGGTGCGCGTGCGGCAGGCGCGGGAGGCGCTGGGCGCAGAAGTGGCGCTTCGGCTGGATGCCAACCGGGCGTGGTCGTGGCCGGAGGCGCTCACGTTTGCTGAGGCGCTGGGCGCGCTGGATACGCTCGATTATATCGAGGAGCCACTGGCTGACCCCTCGCAGCTCCCCCGGTTTGCGGAAGCCACGGGTTGGCCGGTAGCGCTGGATGAGACGCTCGTGGGGCTGGCCCCAGAAGCAGTGGCCGAGCATACCTACGCGGCAGCGCTCGTCTGCAAGCCGATGCTGCTGGGCGGGCCCGTCCCCGTGCGCCGGCTGGCCGCCGTGGCCGCGGACTGGGGCGGGCGCACGGTATTGAGCGCTGCCTTCGAGACGGGCGTGGGCATGCGCGTCTTGCTGGCGCTGGCGGCGGCGCTGGATACGCCCGAAGCCTCCGGGCTTGACACCTACCGGCGCCTTGCGGAGGATACCCTGCAGCCACGTCTGCCCTTCGATGGAGCGGAGGTGTCGCTGGCATCTGGGGCGTTTCAGCAGCCGACCGTAGTGACTGAGAACCTGACCCGGTTGTCTTTATGAGTACGTCGGACTGCATTCCGTGCCCTCTGTCGAAAGCGGCGCATGAAGCACCGAGCGCGCCGTTTTGGGTGGCCCCTGGCGGCACCCGCACCTACGCGGCGGCCGATGCCACGGTGCGCGGCATGGCGGCGGGCCTACGGGCGCAGGGTGTTGCCCGGGGCGACCGCGTGGTGGTGCAGGCCTCGCGTGGATGGCGCCTGGCGTGTTTCCTGCTGGCGTGCTGGCGGCTTGGGGTAACCGCCTGCGTCTTGAGCACCCGGCAGCCCGAGGCGGCGCTGACCGCGCAGGCCCGCGCAGCCGGTGCGGCGCAGATCGTGCGCGCAGGCACGGCCCCGTCGACCGACCTCCCCACGCTGCCGTGGTCCGCGCTGACGCAGGAAGCCCCAGCTGAGCGCACGGCGCCGACCTGGACACTTGATGCGCCCGCGGTGATCCTGTTTACCTCCGGCAGCACGGCCCAGCCCAAGCCCGCGTGCCTTTCGCTGGGCAACCTCGTGTGGAGCGCGCGCGGGGCGAACACCAACCTGCCCCTCACACCTGCCAACCGGTGGCTGTTGTCCCTGCCCCTGTATCATGTCGGTGGCCTGGGCATCCTGATGCGCTGTTTGTTGGCCGGTGCGACGGTGGTACAGGCCGCCCGGGATCTCCCGGTTGCCGATGCTATCGGCGCCCACGCCATCACCCACGTTTCGCTGGTGCCCACGCAACTGCAGCGGCTGCTGCGGGGTGCGCCGGCGGATGCGCTCCCCACGCTGCAGGCGGTGCTGCTTGGCGGCGGTGCACTCCCGCCCACGCTGATCGACGAGGCACTTGACGGCGGCCTACCGGTGCATACCACCTACGGGATGACGGAGATGAGCTCGCAAGTCACCACCACGCCACCGGCGGCGTCCCGGGCGCAGCTGCGCACGGCCGGACCGGTGCTGCCCTATCGCAAATTACGCATTGCGGAGGACGGCGAGATCCTCGTGCGTGGCGCGACGCTGTTTCAGGGGTACGTGACCCCCCAAGGGCTGGACCTTCCGCTTACGGCCGACGGCTGGTTTGCCACCGGCGACCTCGGGCATCTGGACGCCGGTGGCAACCTGTGCGTAGAGGGCCGAAAAGACAACCTCATTATCTCAGGAGGTGAAAATATTCAGCCGGAAGAAGTGGAAACGGCCCTCTTACGGCTTTCAGGTGTGGCCGAGGCCGTTGTGGTGGGCGTCCCGGATGCTACGTATGGCGAACGGCCCGTCGCGTTTGTTAAGCTGAACCCAGGCGCCGCATTCACGCCCGATGCCTGGCATGACGCGCTGGCCGAGCACCTGGCGGGCTTCAAGCGCCCGGATGCGTACTATCCCTGGCCTGCAGGCGCCGCTGCGGGGCTCAAGGTGCAACGGGCTGTGCTGCAGGAACAGGCCAAGGAGTTGCACAGCGCAGCATGAGGGAGCTTCATGAGGGAGCTTCATAAGGTTCTAACGTCGCAGGCGCCAGAAAAGGAAACTACTTGGGTATCCTGCGGTCCGCTATACTCCACATGGAAGCGCTTCCGTCCTGATGACAGACTGGCAACAATCCCATGACTGACACGATCACCCCGCCTTCCGAGCTGCGCGGCACCAAGGTGCGTCTGACGCCGCTGCAAATCGAAAATATCCACCGCCACTTTGAGTGGAACAACGATCCGGAATTGAACCGGATGGACACCGAGGTGCCGTATGTGGAGGAGCGGTTCGGGGCCTTCAAGCAGCGGTTTGAGTCCATGCTGCGGCCCTCCTTCACCAATGTCGACCTGGAGATTCACGCTATCGATGGGCCGCTCATCGGGGTGGTGCACATCGCCGATATCAACCGGCACAACCAGCACTGCCTCGTCGGGCTGACGATCGGCGACCGTGACTACTGGGGAAAGGGCTACGGTCGGGAGGCCCTGGCGCTGGTCCTGCAGTACTGCTTCGAAACACTCGGCATGCACCGCGTGAGTGCAGAGACGTTTGAGTACAACGCGGCGTGGCAACGCCTGGTAGAGGGCATGGGCTTTACGCACGAGGGTACGGAGCGGGATTACCTCCAGCGGGACGACCAGTACTGGGACAAGCACATCTATGGGCTGCTCCGTCCCACGTACGAAGCGATGGATCTGCCCGAGCTCCCGGATACCTCATCCGCGGCGACGTAAGCAGTCGACACAACCGCCTGGCGGACCCGTCTGGCGTATCCCCGTTCCGTGGCGAGTGCTGCAATGTGCACCTACGCGTGACGCTGCAGCCAGAAGACCAGGATATCGTCGTCAAACTGGTCGTTGTGGCTGGCATCCAGCACTTGCTCAAGCAATCGATCGATGGGGGCGTCGTCGGTGTGGAGGTTCTCTGTGCACCGCATCACCCCTTCCTCGCCGAGCATGGTGCCGTCGGGGGGCTGCTGTTCCATCAGCCCATCGGTGTAGGCCATGAAGGCGGCCCCCGGCGGGATGGTGAGGGTAGAGTCTTGGTATTCCGTATCGCCTTTCAGCCCGAGGATCATGTCACTGTACGTGATAAGCTCGGGGCCGTTATCGGTCACCAGTACGGGGCGGCAATGGCCCGCGTTTGCATAGGTGAGTTCGTGGCGCTTGGGGTTCCACCGGATAAGGAGGAGGGAGGCAAACGTGTTTTCCATTACCTCGTCCTCAACCAGCACCTGGTTGATCTTCTGCATCAGCTTGGCCGGGGAGCGCGTGGAATCCATCATGGCCTTGAGGCTACTGCGCACATAGCCCAGAAAGCTAAACGCGTAGAACTTGGCCTGCAGGCCCTTCCCCATCACATCGCCCAGGGTAAAGAAGTAGTCGTCGCCGGCCTTCTTCCAGTCAAAGATGTCGCCGCCACCGTACTCGCGCGGCTTGTTGTAGAACGTCGCGTCGTAGCCGGGCTCCTCCGGCATCCGCTTGGGCATCAGGCGCTCCGAGAAGTCCTGCCCCAGCTTGGCGTCAAGCTGCGACTGGTACACGTTGGCCCGTTCCAGCAATCGGTCGATGCGGGAGAGCAGCTGGTCGATGTCAAACGGCTTCGTGATGTAGTCATCGACCCCCGTACGCATGCCCCGCTGCTTGCTCGTTTCGTCAGCCTTTGCGGTAAGAAAGATGAAGGGAATGGCGCGCGTTGACTTTTCCTCCGAGAGGGCATCCTGGAGGGCAAAGCCGTCCATCTTGGGCATCATAATGTCAGACACGATGAGGTCAGGCGCCTCCTCGTGTACGTACGCCAGGGCTTCCTCGCCATTGGCCGCTGTGCGCACCCGGTACGTCTTGCCGAGCCGGTATTCCAGCAGGCGCCGTAGCGTGCGTTCGTCCTCTACTATGAGAATTGAATTTTCAGCCATGGATTGTCTTTCGTAGAGACGACGAATTCTAATTTTTGCACGGAGCCATTCACGCGTTGGTAGGAGAGGCGTTTCGTGCAGGCCTGTAGCATCAACAGACCCATGCCGCGTTCGGGCAAGGACTCCAGCGACGTGGAGCGGATGGTCAACTCATCATCCAGGTTAAAGCCATCCGAATTATCGCTGATGGTGCACTGGATGCCGTCCTCCTGTAGCGCGACGGAGAGACCGATCTGGGGATGATGTCCGTTGAAATGGGCATGTTGCACCAGGTTTGCGAGCCACTCGTGAACAGCCAGTTTCAGGCGGTTCAGGTCATCCACGCCGAGGGCAGGGGCAAAGCGTTCGCTGCGTTCCCATTCATCAAACAGGTCATGGACCTGATCAATAAGAACGTCAAGATCGGAAAAGGTATGGTGTTCAGCCGACATGGCGCACAACGACCGCGAGAAGGGCAGGGAGGCGAAAAGCTACGCGAGGGTGTCTTGGGCCGCTTCCACAGAAGGGAATTGGCGAAAGACTTTATAGGTGCGTGTTAGCTGCACCACCACCTGCACCGGGCGCGAGACGGACGCAAAGACCACCTGTCCGTTTAGCGGGGAGACTTGCCGGTACAGGGAAAAGATAGACCCGAGCCCGGTGGAGTCCAAAATACCGGTATCGGAAAAATCCAAGATGAAGTTGCGGGCCCCTTCTTGCACCTGATCTTGGCACTGCGCTTTAAACTCGGAGGCATTCCTGAAATCCAGGGCTTTGCCGATGCGCACGATCACCGTTTCTTCGTTATGTGTTTTTAGCTCAAGGCTCATGGTGCAGTGGATCAATCTAAGTACACGGGTGCAGTGGGGCGTTGCATAGCGCGTTGCGGGGGGTACAGCACGGGTATCGGTTGGCGGTGCGCAACTTTAACACCTGGCGGGCTATACCGTGCGGCCCCTCTAAACTAACAATTTTATCATCAGAAAAAAGGCCTTCTCCATACTCCCGTCACGAGCGTCCATCGGCCAGACTGAACTTCACGAGGGGCTGTGGGGTCTGTTATCTAAAGAGAACACAAGGCGGCTGTTCGAAAGCGGGTGGCATCCACCCACATGGGGTGAGTATTGTTGCGCGCGCCCTCCAATTCGGAGCCCGACGCTTCGGCGATCGCCCATTGGCATCACGGTATTCATCGTCTTTCTGCTTCCAGTTGGCATGCGCTCCCTGATCCGTCTTGGCGTCCTGCTTCTGCTGGGCATCGCTCTCAGCGCGTGTGAGCAGCGCAGCGGTTCCCCTGCCGCTGTGGACGAAGCGGACCCATCCGAACGTCCCACGCAGGAGAGCTGGGACGTCCGCTACACCGTATCGCAGGTGCTGCGAGGGGAGGAGGTGAGCCGTCCCCGGTTGCACGTGGAGGCAGGCTACATGGCGGTGTTTGACCACGACAGCACGTACACCCTGCTGCAGCACGACCGCGACAGCCAGGCCGAGCAAACCGTGGCGTTTCTCTTTGATGAAGCGGGGGACTCTACCGCGACCGTAACGGCCAACCGCTTTTTTTACTATACAGACGACCGCCGCATGGAGGCCGACGGGGACGTGCGGGTGCGGTCTGCTGAGGAGCGCCTGCTGGAAACCGAGTTTCTGATCTGGGATGAAGAGGCGCAGCGGCTCCAGGCGCCCGGCTTTGTGCGGCTGCGCACGCCCACCGAGCAAGTTGAAGGCTACGAACTGGAAGGCGATGAAACGCTACAAACGTACGAGATCAGGCGGGTCACGGGGCAGGTTACCCTGGAAGACGATCCGCCCGATCCGGATGCTGACGACACCACGGACGCCACCGAGGATACGGAGTGAATCAGGTCGCCCTGCCATATCAAATTCGCCTGAGGCGCCTTCCGCGCGAGGTATCCCGAGGGCTGTGTGTTGCGCTCGTGGTGCTGCTGGCCCTCACGGGTGGAACGGGAACGGCGCACGCCCAGGACGCCGAAGCGACCGCACAGCAGGTCTTCATCCAGAATGTCGACCGCGTGGAGCAGCGCATCGAAAACGAGGAACGGGTACGCTACCTGCAGGGCAACGTGCGTCTGCTGCAAGACAGCACCTACCTGCAGTCCGACCGCGCCGTGCAGTACCTGGAGCGCGACGAAATCTTCTTCTTCGACAACGTGCTGATTGCAGACCGGGGCGACTCGCTTCGCGCCGATACCGTCTTTTACAACCGCCGCTCCAAGGTGGGCGAGGCGCTGGGCCGCGTAGAGCTGTCCGATGGTGAGGTGCGCGTGTTTGCCCCTGCTGCCCTGCACTTCACCGACGAGAAACGCACCGACTTCATGCAGGGCGTGACGCTTGTGGATTCTACCTCCACGCTCACCAGTCTGGCCGGCACCTATTTTTCGGAAGAGAACCGGGCGGACTTTGAGGGGCTTGTGCAGCTTACGGCCGACGACACCTTTTTGCAGGCCGACTCCATCCGGTTCTATCGGGAGGAGGAGATCTCGCACGCTCGCGGGCGGGTGCTGATCGAGCGCTTCGAACGGGATGAGGGGCAGGAAGACACGCCCGCCGACTCCCTCACGCGCACGTACCTGCTGGGCGACTACGCCTTTAACGATGACAAACAGCAGCGCAGCCGGGTAGAGGGGCGTGCGCTCGTCTACCAGCTCCGCTACGAGGACGACCAGCTGGATACCCTCATGCTGCGCGCGGACTGGCTGTTTACGCAAGAGACGGAGGGCCACCGCCGGATCATTGGGCGGGGCGAGGTGCGGTCGTGGCAGGCCGACTTTGCGGCGGTAGCCGACTCGGCAGTGTACGATCGCTACCAGCCGGGGTACTTCCCCGTGCCGGGCGATCCGCCCCCGGAGGCGGATACGCTGGAGGTCCTGCTGGCAGACGCCTCCCGCGAGGCCGCGCATGCGAGGGCGCCCGCCGCCACGGAAGCGGACACCACAGCGGCCCCGCCACCAGGTCCGGAGGATGCACCCGCCGCGGATGCACCACCCAGGCCCCTCACACCTCTCTCCGCAGATCGCGGCGACGACGCAGAGGAGCCGCTGGAGGAAGCCCGCCTCTTCCAGGATCCCATCGGGTGGTTCGAAGAGTCGCAGATGAGCGCCGACACGATCCGGGTACGCAGCGGCGGCGGCGCGCCTGTCGATTCGATCTTCGGCCGCGGGCACGTCTTCCTGGCGCAGCTCGACAGCACCACGCAGCGCATTCATCAGTTGCGCGGGCGCATGCTGGATGGCATCAGTACTCCCGATTCGATGCGCGCCTTCGACGTCTGGCCCAACGCCGAGGCCATCTACCACCGGCACACAGAGGCCGGGGAGCCCGACGGCGCCATTCGTGTGCGGGCCGATGCGGGTTTCTTCCGGTTTAAGGGCGACGAACTGGAGTACCTCCACTTTGCCCCGAGCCCGGAAGGCCAGTACTGGGAAGAAGACCTCGTACCGGATCCGCTGGAGCTGGACGGTTTTCTCTGGCTGCCGGCATTGCGTCCGACGCAGGCCTCGCTGTTGAATGAAGTCCCCGAGCAGCGCGTGCAGCTCTTTGCCTACCTGACCGGCAAGCTGCTCCCCGACCGCCCACCGCCTCCGCACCACTGGCTCCGCCGCGGCCTGCTGGACGCGCCGCTGGTACCGGCCTTGCCCGACGACACGCCGCCCGCGCTTCCCGGCGAGGTGCCCTTGCCTCGCCCCGACGCACCACCCGCGGACCCACCCCCTGCGGATCCACCACCAACCAACGCTCCGCCGGACACGGAGGCCCGGTAGCGCGTTATCCTTCTTGCTATTTGCCTCCCCAACCCCTGCCATGGCTGAACCCGACGCCACGCCTGCCCCCCTGACCTTGCACGCCGAGGGCCTCACCAAGCGCTACAAACGCGTACCCGTCGTGCAGGATGTGCATCTGCAGGTGGGCGAGGGGGAGATCGTAGGCCTGCTGGGGCCCAACGGGGCTGGCAAGACCACCACCTTCTACATGATTGTGGGCATGGTGCGGCCCAGCGAGGGGCGGGTGCGGCTCGGTACGCGCGACATCACCCGGCTCCCGATGTATAAGCGCGCCCGGCTCGGTATTGGCTACCTGGCGCAGGAGTCGTCGGTCTTTCAACACCTCACCGTGGAGCAAAATATCAGCGCCGTGCTGGAGTTTCAGAACCTGGACAAGCAGGAGCGACGGGCCCGGGTGGAGCAGCTGCTGGACGAGTTTGGCCTCGACCGTGTGCGCGACTCGAAGGGGTACATGCTCTCGGGTGGAGAGCGCCGCCGCACCGAGATCGCCCGGGCATTGGCCGTTAAGCCGCGCTTCTTTCTGCTGGATGAACCGTTTGCCGGGGTCGACCCCATCGCCGTGGAAGACATCCAGGCCATCGTGGCCGAGCTCAAGACGCGCGGCATCGGCGTGCTCATCACCGACCATAACGTGCATGAGACGCTCGCCATCACGGACCGCGCCTACTTGCTCTACCAAGGGCAGATCCTGAAGACCGGCACCGCCGAAGAACTGGTGGCGGATCCGGAGGTGCGCAAGCGGTACCTTGGAGAGAAGTTCAAGCTCGACCGCTACCAGTAGCACACCCCGCCGAAACTTTTGGGGCGCCGTGGTCGGTTACACCGGCGTTTTCTCCCGTGGATGCGGCTTATCTGTCTCTTATCACTCACTGTGCTGTAGCCTTATGGTTGTTGTCATGCGCCCCCATGCGGGCGAACCTGCTATCGAAGATGTCATCGAACGCCTGAACGGTTACGGGTTCGACGTTCACCGGTCCAGCGGCGTGAACCAGACCGTGCTGGGCGCCATCGGCGTAAAGCCCGACTTTGACGTGCGCCACATTCAGGTGCTGGAGGGGGTGGCCGACGTCTACCGCGTAACCTCGCCCTACAAGTTTGCCAGCCGCTCCTGGAAAAAGAACGACACCCTCATCGACGTAGCGGGGCGGTCGATTGGAGGCGATACGCTGACTGTCATCGCCGGGCCGTGTTCGGTGGAGGATGAGGAGCAGATGGAAGCGACGGCTGCGCATGTGGCGGCGCATGGCGCGACGCTCCTGCGCGGCGGTGCCTTCAAGCCGCGGACGTCGCCCTATTCGTTTCAGGGACTGGGGGAGGAAGGCCTCCGGTTGTTGCGCGCCGCCGGCGACCGGCATGATCTTGGCGTCATCACCGAAGTGATGGACATTGCCAAGATCGACCTCATTCACCAGTACACGGATATCTTTCAGGTGGGCGCGCGCAACATGCAAAACTTCGATCTACTTAAAGAGCTGGGGCACGCCGGGAAGCCCGTCTTCCTGAAGCGCGGGGCCTCGGCCACTATCGAAGAATGGCTCATGGCCGCCGAGTACTTGATCGCCCACGGCAACCCGGACGTCATCCTGTGCGAGCGCGGCATTCGTACCTTTGAGACGGCGACGCGCAACACGCTCGATCTCTCGTCCATCCCGGTGGTGAAGCAGAAGAGCCACCTGCCGATCTTTGCCGACCCCAGCCACGGCACCGGCCGGCGCGATGCCGTGCTGCCGATGGCCCGCGCGGCTGTAGCGGCCGGTGCGGATGGCCTCATGGTAGAGGTGCATCCCAACCCCCCCGCCGCCAAAAGCGACGGCCCGCAATCGCTACTGTTTGATCAGTTCGTACAGCTCATGACGCACGTCCGTGCCATTGCTGAAGTGGTCGGGCGGAACGTCGCCCCCGCACACGTCTCGGCATAACCACTATTCTGCTACCTTCTCCCTAAGTCCCCCTTACGTCTATGTGTGGCATTGTTGGATACATTGGTCCGCAGCAAGCAGACGATCTGCTGCTGACTGGGCTGCAGCGTCTTGAATACCGCGGCTACGACTCGGCCGGATTGGCCATCGTGGACGACGACAGTCTTGTGGTGCGTAAGCAGAAAGGGAAGGTGAGCGCCCTGGCCAAGGCTGTGGAAAACGTGCGGGTGCAGGGCACGCTGGGCGTGGGCCACACACGCTGGGCGACCCATGGCTTTCCGAACGATAAGAACGCGCACCCACACACCAGCAGCGATGGCGCCTTTGCGCTTGTGCACAACGGCATCATTGAAAATTATGCCACGCTGCGGAAGCAATTGCAGGAGAAGGGCTACGCGTTCACGTCCGAGACGGACACGGAAGTGCTCGTGCACCTGATTGACCACGTGCGTAAAGAGCAGGGGCTGGCTCTGCCCGAAGCGCTCTCGCAGGCGCTCACCAAGGTGGTTGGGACGTACGGCATCGCCATTGTCTCCTCTGAAGACCCCGACCTGCTGCTGGCGGCGCGCAACGGGAGCCCCCTACTGCTGGGCGTAAACGAGCAGGAGTACTTCATCGCCTCCGATGCGTCGGCGCTCATTGAGCACACCCGCCAGGTCGTGTACCTGAACGACGGTGAGATGGCCGTCGTCCGACGCAGCGGATACGAGGTGCGCACGATTGCCAATCAGCCCCTGCAGAAGGAAGTCCATGAGTTGCAGTGGGACATCGAGCAAATCGAGAAGCAGGGGTACGAGCACTTCATGCTGAAGGAAATCATGGAGCAGCCCAAGGCGCTGACAGACTGCATGCGGGGGCGGGTGCGGGCCAGTGAAGGGCGCGTCGTGCTGGGCGGCCTCATGGATGTGATGGACCAGTTGCGCGCGGCCAACCGCATCATCATTGCGGCGTGTGGCACCTCGTGGCATTCTGCGCTGGTCGGCGAGTACCTCATCGAAGAATTTGCCCGGGTCCCGGTGGAAGTCGAGTACGCCAGCGAATTCCGCTACCGCAACCCGATCCTGCGGGAAGACGACGTCGTCATCGTGATCTCCCAGAGTGGCGAGACCGCCGATACGTTGGCCGCCGTCCGCGAAGCCAAGCGGCAGGGGGTGCTGACGCTCGGCATCTGCAACGTGGTAGGCTCCACCATCGCCCGCGAGACGGACGCCGGGGTGTACCTGCACATCGGCCCCGAGATTGGCGTCGCCTCCACGAAAGCGTTTACCGCCCAGGTGCTCGTGTTGGCGATGCTGTCCATGAAGCTGGCCGAAGGGCGCACGCTCAGCCAGGCCGAGATTGCCCACAACCTGCACGCCATCCAGGCCATCCCCGAAAAGGTGCAAACGGTGCTGGACCAGACCGACACGATCAAGGAAATGGCCAAGGTCTACCGCTACGCCGAAAACTTCCTGTACCTCGGCCGGGGCTACAACTTCCCGGTCGCGCTCGAAGGGGCGCTGAAGCTCAAAGAGATCTCGTACATCCATGCCGAGGGCTACCCGGCCGCGGAGATGAAGCACGGGCCGATCGCGCTTATCGACAAGTTTATGCCGGTGGTGTTCACCGCGCTCCGCGACCGGACGTACGATAAGATCATCTCGAACATCGAAGAAGTGGCGGCGCGGGAAGGTGCCGTCATCGCCATCACGGACGAAGGCAACGGTGAGCTGGACCGCCTCTGCGAATACGTCCTCCGCGTGCCGAAGACGGAGGAATTCCTGTCCCCACTCCTCACGTCCATCCCGCTGCAGCTCCTCTCGTACCACATCGCTGTGATGCGCGGTTGCCATGTAGATCAGCCCCGCAACCTCGCGAAGAGCGTGACGGTGGAGTAGAACTTCGTGCCGCGTCGGTTCATCGGACGCTCCTGTAGGATTGCTGATAATAGACGAGCGGTTGCTTCCGCTCCCGCTCGTCGATGGATAGTACACGCCCTACGATGATGCGATGGTCTCCTGCCTCGTGCGATGCGTGCAGGCGGCAGTAGAGGACGGCCTGCGCCGCATCAAGGATGGGCGTTCCATGACGGGTACGGTGATGGGGAGCTGTGCTCAGTTGTTTATGCCCTGCCTGTTCAGGGACCGCGAAATGGGTACACAGCTTCGACTGCTGAGCCCCGAGCAGATGCACCGCGAGGTGGGAGGCCTGGCGGAGCACAACCTCCAGTTGGCTTTCAACGGCTACGTTGAACGAGATTAGCGGAGGCTCAAGGGAAACGCTGGTAAACGATCCAATGGTAGCTCCTCGCGCCTCGTTCTGGTCGGCAGCAGTTACCACCGTCACGGGCGTCGGCACGCGGCGCATCAGTCCTCGGAAGTCCTGTGGTGAGACGGGACGGTCAATAGATGAAGACATTGCTGGTAGGGATGGCATCTCGAAATTAAAATTGAGGACCCAGGGCCGAGAGTGATCGGCTGGCGGCGATGGCGCGCGCGAGGTCTATGGTGCCGGCTCCCAGATGCTGGAGGCGCTCGGTCACGGCAGGGTCGGTTACCTCATACTCGGTAAACTGGTCGCCGTGCACGTACACGCCGCTGCCTACCGCGTAAGCCCCGAAAAACGACAGCAGGGGCGCCAGTTCTTTCTCCACCGCCAGGTAGTGGTGCGGTGTGGCGCCCGTGGCAATTAAGCCTATGGCGGCGTTAGCGAGTGGAGCCACATCGGCCTGCCACATGCCGCGCGGAATCATGTCGAACAGATTCTTCAGCGCTCCCGCATACGACGCCCGGTAGACGGGCGTCCCGATGATGTACGCGGTGCTCTCGATGATCTGCTGAAGGGCATCGGCGGTATCGCCGGTGTATTTGTCCAGCGCGCGCCCGTCGGCCGGGACGATGTCGTAGTCGGCCAGATGGAGCACGCGCGTTTCCACACCATGGGCCACCTCCGCGGCGTCGAGGGCGACCTGTACGGCCGCCCGTGTCTTCGACGGATGGGATCGGCTGCCAACGATGCCCAGAAGATCACTCATAGCCCTGAGTCCTCTTTTTTTGTCTGTAGGGGTACATGCTCTGTCAAGCGTCGATCTTGGCCAGCATAAATTTGGACCAAGGATACGTGATACGTGATGAGTGAAACGTAAGGGCATTTTAAGATTACGCCTCACGCTTCACACGTCACGCCACATCAGGCGGGAACCGCCGCACGTACGGACGGCAGCGGCTCCGCCTTGCGAACCGCCGGAATGATCTCGCGTCCGAAGGCGGGCAGATCATCCGTAAAGTGCAGGAAGCCGGTCAGCACGAGATCAACGCCGATAGCATCGAGCTGCCGGATACGCTCCACGATCTGCTCCTTGGTGCCAATCAGGCCTGTCTTGAAGCCATCGTTGTATTGCACAAGGTCGCGGAAGTCGGAGTCATCCCACATGCCTTCGCCCTCGGGGGAGGACTGCCCGGCCTGCCGCACCTGTTCTTTGAAGCCCTCCACGGCTTCTTCCGTAGCATGCTCGATGATATTTTCCAGCACCTGCTTGGCTTCGGCTTCGGTGTCACGCGCGATAACGAACGCATTCACGCCAATCTTGGGCGGCTCCGTGCCGTACGCGTCCGCGTAGCCCTTCACGTCATCAATGATGCTTTTGATTTTCTCAAGGCTACCCCCATTGATGAAGAACCAGTCCGAGACGCGGGCGGCCATGCGGCGGGCACGCTGGGAATTGCCACCCTGGAAGATGTCGGGAGGTGATGCCGGCTTCGGTTCGCACGGCGCCTGATCGATTTGATAAAAGCGGCCGTTGAAACTGAACAGATCTTCGGTCCAGAGGCCCTTCAGCACCTGAATAAACTCTTCGCTGCGTTCATAGCGCTCGTCGTGGTCGAGCCACGGTTCACCGAAGCGGGTATACTCGTCCTTGAACCAGCCGCTCACCACGTTAAGGTGAAACCGGCCCTTGCTGATATGATCGGCCGTGGCCACGAAGTTAGCGATGGGGCCCGGTTTCCACTGGCCAGGGTGGACGGCGCCAATGAGCCGGAGTTTTTCCGTATGCGAGGCGAGGGCATTGGCCACCGACAGAGCCTCAAGCTGTTGCTCGGCGTTGTAGCTTCCGAAAAAGCGGGCCTGTGCCAGGCCATAATCGAAACCGACCTGCTCGGCCGTCTGTGCGAGCTTTTTGTTGTATTCCCAACTCCAGTCCGTCTTCATCGGCCAGTCGGTAATCACAAGTCCACCGCTGACGTTCGGGACCCAGTACGCGAATTTCGTATCCATGATGGTGTGGTGTGAATGATGCATGAGTGAAACAGTAAGGCGGCCAACCGCCCACCGGCACCACAGAAGGAAACGCGCGCCACAAAAAAAGCCCGCGCTCCAAATGCGGAGGACGGGCTGCAGATCAGCAGGAATATGTAGAATTACACTATCCCAGCGACCAGGTGGCCTTCTCCGCACAGTGGCAGTTACGCATGCACACACAACACATTCGAGAGAGCATTCGCTCGCTCGAGGTCTTCATCGTGAAGAATGTTGGGCGTGACCGCATTGCGGTGCGCGGAGATAATGTGATAGAAATCGAGGCGTAGGACTGATGTCTGTGGCGTAAGGTCGGCAAGACACACCGGAATATTCGTTCTTCGCCAACCCTTCACAAGACGTGGCGATTGTAAGCGGTTTGCATGTGCTGGGGCGGCGATACCTGAGCCAACAGAGGTGCGCCTGGGGTTGTCTTCCGAACGGAACCCCCGTCGCAGCATAGGATGTTCTACACTCGCCTTTCACCGACTTCCCTTTGTATGCTAAACGTAGACGCTCTTCAAGAAATCAAACGCCGGTTTCAGGAGGTCACTGACCTGATGTCGCGCCCTGAAGTGGCTACCGACCCGCACCAAATGGCTGAACTGGGGCCTGAGCGCGCCGAGCTGGCAGAGGTCGTGGAGTTGATCAACGCCTACGAAGCCGCCCTCGACGAGCGGGAAGAGCTACGGGAGCTCGTGGAGGAAGCAGAGGATGCCGAACTGGTGGCCATGGCGAAGGATGAGCTTCAAAGTGTCCAAAACCAACTGCCCCAACTGGAACGGGAGCTGCGCGTGGCGCTTGTCCCGAAGGACGATGAAGACGCCAACGATGCCATCATGGAAATCCGTGCCGGCACGGGCGGTGACGAAGCAGCGCTCTTCGCCGGCGATCTGTACCGCCTCTATCAGCGGTATGCCGAGAAAAAGGGCTGGGTTGTGGAGATCATGGACCTGTCAGAGGGCTCGCAAGGCGGTTTTAAGGAAATCATTCTTGGGGTGCAGGGCAAAGGGGTGTTCGGTACGCTGAAGTACGAGAGCGGCGTGCACCGCGTCCAGCGCGTACCCGAAACCGAATCAAGCGGACGCATCCACACCTCAGCAGCGTCGGTGGCGGTGTTGCCCGAGGCCGAAGACGTGGACGTGGATATCCAGCAGCACGAACTCAAAATTGACGTGTACCGGTCCAGCGGTCCGGGGGGGCAGAGCGTCAACACCACTGACTCGGCGGTTCGGATTACGCACATTCCCACCGGGCTTGTGGTGTCGTGCCAAGACGAGAAGAGTCAGCATAAGAATAAGGACAAAGCGATGCGGGTATTACGCTCCCGGCTCTACGAAAAGCGACTGGAGGAGCGCCGCATGGAGCGCGATGAAGTGCGGCGGTCGGCCATCGGCTCGGGCGATCGCTCGGCCAAGATCCGCACCTACAACTACCCGCAAGACCGCGTCACGGACCACCGCCTGGAAGGCGATGACAAGAACTATCCGCTCAGCGACATCATGGACGGCAACCTGGAGCCGATCATCCAAGCCCTGCGCATGGCCGAGACTGCCGAGCGACTGGCCCACCTGGAGACGGAAGCCTAGTGCAGCAGCAGCTTCGGCTCATGGATATTTCATGGCCGGACTGGATCCCTGCTACCGGGCAGGCGTGATACTCTGCTCGCACTCCCTGCTCCATCGCATCTCGATGGGGCATGACTTGGTGCT
>LKNB01000035.1 GCA_001564055.1 Rhodothermaceae bacterium Tc-Br11_B2g6_7 | reverse complement strand
CTAATCCACACCGGGGCTATAGCTCAGTTGGTAGAGCGCTGCAATCGCACTGCAGAGGTCAGGAGTTCGAATCTCCTTAGCTCCACGGTTTTTGCTCCTGACGCCCCGCTACGGCTCACGCTGTGGTGGGGCGTTTTTGTTGACTGGCAGTGGCCCACAAAATGGTGTGAGCGACAAGTGCTGAAACCCCTCTGCGCGGAAGCGATAGCGTGCCACAGACGTATTCCGCGACGATGTCACCCTCAGTCCGTCGCCTTATCCGGCGGGGGCATGGACGTGTGGAAATCCTGGTAGAAGCGGGGCATGTAGCCGTGCAGCAGCTCCGCGACACGCTCGGCGGTGTCGGCGCGGACGATGAGGCCGGCGTGGTGCTTTTTCTGCATGCGCCACACGATCTCTTCGTCCTGGTAAGCGGAGAGGTCGGGGTGCTCCTGCCGGGCCAGCGAGATGAGCACACCAGCGTAGTCGGTGCGCGGTGTAGGTAGGGTATAGGTACTACCCCGCGCGTTAGCTACCTCCAAGCGGCCCCACTCCCGCCACAGGTTGAGGCCGGTCGAGGCCTCCAACATCTCCGCGATATGGGCGCCCCCGACGCGGGCAGCGGTCTCCAGAAAGTGAAACTGGCCGTCTTGGTCGCGGATGAACTCGGTGTGGAAGGCGCCGTGCCGCAGGCCAAAGGCCTTCATGAGCTGAACGGTGTGCTCCCGGCAGCGGGTGGCCTCGTCGCTGTCGCGTCCCAGCGTGCGCGTGGCAAACAGGCCGCCGCTGTGCATCACCTCAAACGGGGTAGCGGCGTAGCGGTGGGCTTCGGAGAACAGCACCTCGCCGTTACTCACAAGGCCATCCACATGGTAGACGTCGCCAGCGACGAACTCCTCCAGCAGAAAGTGGGACTGGCGGTCGCCCAGTTCATCCAGCGTCCGCCAGAGCACCTCCGGGTCCTTAATCTTTTTGAGGCCGATAGCCGACGCCTCGCTGCGGGGTTTCAGAATCCACGGGAGCGGGCACCGGTCCATGAACGCCCGGATCTCGTCGTAATTGATGACGGGCACGAAGTCGGGCACACGAATACCAGCGGCACGGGCTTGCATGCGCATCGCGAGCTTGTCGCGGAAGTAGCGCATCGCGGTGAGGCCAAGGCCAGGCAGCCGCAGGTGCTCGCGCAGGGCGGCGGCGTTCTCAAGGTCAAACTCATCCAGCGGAATGACCCGAGCGATGTCCTCGCTCCGGGCCAGGTAGCTGACGCTGTGGATGAGATCCTGCTGCGAGGCATCGTCGGGCAGGTAGTAGATTTCGTCGATAGCATCGTGCGGCCAGGCGGCATCACGCAGCTTTTCGACCGTCACAAAAAGGACGCGGGCGCCTTCGGCTTTGCAGGCGCGCAGGAGGTCATGGCCTTTCTCGTAGCTGGCCATGCATAGAACGGTGACGGGAGCAGAGGACGCCATTGGAGTCTTCAGGGCTTGGTGGGTGGGAGTAGGACGTCAGGCAGGGAGTGCGCGTCGGAGGAAGCGGAGCCAGTTGCCGCCGAGCACGCCTTCCCGCGCCTCAGGTGGGGCAATGGCGCTGAGCTTGTGGAAGTCGGCGCCCCGCGCAATGCCCCGGGGCGTTTCCAACCGGCCGAAGCCACCATCGAAGTCGCTGCCGATGGCCACGTGGTCCCAGCCGATGAGGTCGGCCACATGGGTGGCGTGGTGGCGGACGTCGGCCAGCGTGACGTCGGTGTTGGCTGCGCCGGGCTTCACCAGGCCGTTCCCCAGCACCATACCAATGATGCCGCCCGAGGCTCCAAGGGCGCGGATCATCCGGTCGCTCAGGTGGCGGTCTTCGGGCGCGAGGGCGCGGGCGTTGCTGTGCGTGGCCACGACGAGGGGCGGCTCCAGCGCGAGGGCATCCCAGAAGCTGCGCGTGGCCAGGTGGCTGACGTCCAGCGTAAGGCCACAATCGATGATGTTTTGCACGAGGGCTTTACCTTCCGGCGTGAGCGGGCCGGGGGCGCCCGTGCCGCCCGCGTAGCGCGTTTGCCGCCAGGCCGGCCCAACGAGGCGCACGCCGCGGTCGGCCCACCACCCCACCTCGTCGGGCGTGCGGATGGGGTCGGCACCCTCCATCAGCACCACCAACCCCACGGTGCGGTCGCCACCGGCCCAGGCCGTGGTGTGCGCTTCAAGATCGGCGCCGGTGCGCAGGATGCGGATGCGGCCCTCACCCTCCCACTGTTCGTAGCGCTCCAGCTGCTCTACGCCCAGCGCATGCGCCTCGTCAGGCGTATCGTAGCTGAGGGCCTTCTTCCATTCCGGGATGGCACTACCGTCAGCCGGTCGCAGCGCACGCCGCGGCATCACGAAGAGGGTGCCGAAGACGATCCCTACGCCGCCTTTGCGCAACTCGGGGAGCGTCACCAGCAGTTCCTGTGCGGTCCGTTGCTCCTCCCGCCGAACCTTCAGCAGCGGGCGGGTCAGGTCGCGCTTATGGACGACCGCGTTGAACGCCAGGTCGAGGTGGCCATCGATGTACATGCGGTGGTGGGGCAGGGCTCAACATCTGCGAACCGCCGCGAACGGCGGACGTGCCTGCGGGATCCATCGAGGAGGCGTCCGCTCTGCCCGCTGAAAATCGGATGTGTCGTTCATGCGTACACTATCGCGTGTTTGCTGCACGTCTTCGATGCGTCTATCATTATCCCCTCTACTCCGCATGATTGATCTTGTCGACATTGACGCGCGCCCCACGCTGGATGATTACGCGACCTACCTGCACCTCCGCCCGGCCGTTGAGCAGCTGCGGGAGACGGCGGATCAGTACCGCTCTGCGTTTGAAGGACGGACCGTCTGGATGGTGAACTCCACCGCCGAGGGCGGGGGCGTAGCTGAGATGCTGCCCACGCTGGTCTCCCTTTTGCGAGAGGTGGGGGTAGCCACCGAATGGGCCGTTATCGGCACCGAGCGTGAGGCCTTCTTTCCGCTCACCAAAACCATCCATAACCTGCTGCATGGCGCTGGCGACCCGTCGGTCATCGACGAGCAGGAGGGGCTGTACGCGACGGTAAGCCGCGAACTGGCCGATGCGTTCGAGGAGCGCCTGGGGCCGGACGATGTGCTGGTGGTGCACGACCCGCAGCCGCTGGGCATGGGCGCCGTGTTGAAAGAGCGGACGGGCGTGCCGGCGGTCTGGCGCTGCCATATCGGGCTGGATTACGATAACGCGCAGACCAAGGCGGCCTGGGACTTCCTGCAGCCGTGGATCGCACCCTACGACCAAACGGTGTTTTCGCTGCCCAATTACGTGCCGGATCGGCTGAAAGACCGCGCCACGATCATCAACCCGGCGATAGATCCGCTTAGCCCGAAGAACCGCGACCTCGCGCTGCAGGAGCTTACGAGCATCCTGGTCGATGCGGCGCTTACAGCCAGCATCCATCCGCCCCTCACCCCACCGTACGAGGCCGTGGTCAAGCGGCTGCAGGCCAATGGCGACTTCGCACCGGCCACACAGCCGGAAGACCTCGGGGTGATGTTTCGGCCGACCATCGTGCAGGTCTCCCGGTGGGATGAGCTGAAGGGCTTCGCGCCGCTGATGGAAGGCTTTGCGCGCCTCAAGAAGCGCCGCTGGAACGGCGGTCGGTCGCCGCTGCATCAGCGCCGCCTCGACCTCTCCCGGCTGGTGCTGGCCGGGCCGGACCCCGCTTCCATTCAGGACGATCCCGAGGCCCAGGCTGTCTTCGAAGACCTCACCCGGGCCTATCAGCAGTTGCACCCGCAGGTGCAGCGCGACGTAGCGGTGCTGATGCTGCCGATGGATTCGCTGGAAAAGAACGCGCTCATCGTCAACGCCCTCCAGCGTTGCGCCATCATTGTAGTGCAGAACTCGCTACAGGAAGGTTTTGGGCTTACAGCCACCGAGGGCATGTGGAAAGGTCGGCCCATCCTGGCATCTGACGCCGTAGGGCTCCGCGCACAGGTCCGGGAAGGCACCGACGGACGCCGGGTGCGCGAGGCCGAGGACCCAGACGAGATTGCGCAGACACTGGATGAAATGCTGAGCGATGCCGAGTTGTGCGAGGCCTGGGGCCACAACGCCCGCAACCGCGCGGCCGAGCGGTTCCTCGTGTTTGAGCAAGTGCGGCAGTGGATTCAGACCCTGTATGCGGTGCTGGAGCAGGAGACGGCATAGTCCGCCGTGCCTGCCCCACGCGTTGACGGCAGCCGCACGAGGGGTAACCGTAAATGGGCAACGGCAGATGCGCCTGGTATTGTAGGCCGTCTGCCGCGTCTGTATATGTGCTGTGTGTTACACCCGGGTTGTTGGTATGAGGGTCTCGTAACCGGTTGCTCGCGTCCAGGAACGTACAGCGCTGTGGCCCATGGTGCACCGTGCATGTATTTATCATCAAGCAATGAGCCGATGGGTAACAAATCGAACACAGATACGACCTCCACGAGCGATCCTGCGTCGGGGGACGATAGCAGCAACACCCACGCCGTGTCGGTTTACGACGGCGCGGAGTGGCACGAGCTTGACGTGCCGCACGGCCGCACACTTCGGGACGCACTCTGGGCGCACGATCTTTCACCGCATGGCGCACTGACACGCCACCTCAACTGTGGCGGTCAGGGGCACTGTGCGGCCTGCACGGTAGACATAGAGGCGGGCGCAGAAGCGCCAGACCAGTGGCTTGACACGTTTTTGCATGCACAGGACGTGGGACGGCTCTCGTGCCAGATCGATGTGACGCAAGACATGACTATCCGTCTGTAAGGACATTGGCACAGAGGCATCGCCGTGCAGCTATCGCGGTACGGGACGTCGGCGGCGTACAAAACCCGCTCTTTAGGCGTGGTTGCCAGGACCCCAAAATCAGGAACTGGAAGAGGTGCGCCGTGCCACGGTCGCCGGATGGGTGCCGAACCGCGGATGGGTTTCCTCCATCCGTACAGCGACATAGGCGCCCGAGATAAACATGGCAACTGCTGTCCCAACGAAGGCGATGTGCATAGAGCCAAAGTCAACCAGCAGGCCGATGAGGATAGCGCCTACAGCGTAGCCCAAGTCACGCCACAGGCGGTACACCCCGAGCCCGGTAGAGCGCCACCGCGGATGGGCGGCATCGCTCACCACGGTGATCAGGTTGGGGTAGTGGAGCGCCATCCCTACGCCAGCGAGCGCAGAGAGCGCAATCCAGGCTGCATAACTTTCCACCAGCACCATTCCGAGGATGCCCGCGCCCGCCAGGAAGAAGCCCGCCACGATGGGGGGCTTGCGGCCGATCTGGTCCCCCAAACGCCCAGTGTACACCTGCAGAAAGTAGGCAGCACTGTGCACCCCCACCACGACCCCCACCTGCGCCGTGTCGAGGCCCTGTGCGACGAGAAAAAGCGGGAAGGCAATCCACACAAGGGTATCCACGAAGTTCTCTACATGCCCAGCCTGTGCTGCGGCGAACAGCGTGCGGTCCTCATACGAGGCGAGCCGGACCACCTCGCCAAATGAGAGATCGGCGTCGGCAGTAGCGGCGCTGGCCTCCGCTTCGGCTTGTGCAAGGGGAAGGGTGTCCTTGATGAAAAACAGTGCCAGGAGCGTGCCGATGATAATCACCAGCAGGAGCAGGTAGAAGGGTTCTGGGCGCAAGCTGTATTCTGCGGCAATCACACCGGTCAGCCACGCCCCAATGGCCACGCCGGTGTACCCAAATGCCTCGTCCAACCCCACGGCCAGCCCGCGTTCTTCATTACGCGCCAGGTCAATCTTCGATACCATGCTCATGCTCCACGCTACCCCCTGATTGATGCCCAGCAGCACGTTCCCGGCAGCCACCCAGGCCCACGAGGGCGCGTACATCAGGATGAAGGGGATGGGCAGCGCTACCAGCCAGCCCGCAATAAGCACAGGCCGCCGGCCATACGTGTCGGCCCACTTGCCCGCGTACAGGTTCAGCACGGCCTTCACAAGACCGAAGCTCACAACGAAGGACCCGATAACAAGCACGGAGTCAATACCGAAGAGCTCCTCGCCCATAATCGGGACAATGTTGCGTTCGGCTCCCATCGTTAAGCCCACGGAAAACACCGTGAGAATCTGCAGCCCAAACTGGCCGATGTTGGCCCGTATCCCACGTTCCCAGGGCATGTGCTTTGCGCAGTTGATGGGTTGAATACTGGGTGTTAGGCAAGAAGGCTGCACTCATTCGACTCGCCAGGAGCGGGGCCTTGTAAACGCTAACGGGACGCCTCTACGGGTTGCCTGTGGCGCTATAGCCTGCGTGTCACTGCCGCCGCCGCTCACGCATCGCTTCGTGGAAAGCCCGTGCTGCCCGGTTGTGCTCGCGCAGCGTCCGGCTAAACGTGTGTCCGCCGTCGATGTGCGCGACAAAGTATAAGTAGTCGTGCGTTTCGGGATAGAGCACGGCTTCAATGGAAGCCCGCGACGGGTTGGTGAGCGGCCCGGGCGGGAGGCCGCTGATCTGGTACGTGTTATACGGGTGGTCGATATCGTAGTCCACAAAGAAGAGGCGGCGGCGCTGCCCTTCGGCCTCCAGCAGCGCGTACTGCACGGTGGGGTCGGCCTGCAGGCGCATGCCACGGTCCAGCCGATTCAGGTACACGCCGGCCACGCGCGCTTTCTCCTCCTCCACGCCCGTTTCCCACTCTACAATGGAGGCAAGCGTCAGCACCTCGTGCTGCGAGAGGCCGAGGCTATCAGCTTGCGCCTGCCAGGCGTCCGTCCAGCGCGCATCGAAGGTCTGCTTGATGCTGCGGATGACCCGCGGTGCAGACGTCAGCCAGGAAAAGTGGTACGTGTCGGGGAGGAGGTACGGGAAGAGGTCACCGGGGGGGACATCCAGCGCCTCGGCGAGGGTGGTGTCGCGGAGGGCTGTGAGGAGGTCGTCCGCGGTGAAGCGCATCTCCAGCGCCGCCGTGACAGCCGCGGCTTCCGGGCGCGTCCCGGCGGGAATGCGCACGCGGATCGGCGCCTCGCGGCCGGTGCGTAATGCGTTCAGCAGATCTACGTTAGAGGCGCCACTGGCAAAGGCATAATGGCCCGCCCGGATATCGCGCCGCCAGCCTGTCACCGTGCCCACCACCTGAAACGTCAGCGGCGAGGCGAGTACCCCGGCCGCTTCCAGCGAGTCCGTGATCGCCTCAAACCCACTGCCGGGCGGGAGCTTGACGGTGCGCTCGCCTTCAAACGATGGCGTGTTGGGCGCAAACGCTATACCCCAAGCCATCACCCCAACGAGGAGCAGTACCACCAGCCCTCCGCCTACTACGATCCGTTGCGCACGTGTCATGAGCTCTGCTACCAGGTGATGCGGTGAGACGGGCGTATCAAGCGTTCGGCAGGTCCTCTTCGTCTTGGTACTTCTGCCGCTCCAGCGCGCGGGTCTCGTCAATCATACGCTCGAAGATACGCCGCACCGCCGCATCGGGAAGGGGGCCGTCGTTAGCGTCCGTGGCATTGGCAATCACCTCTTTTTCCCGGGACGGGACGTACACCGACATGTCGAGTTGCTTTTTGATGTGCCCGATGATGTTGGCCGACCGCGAGCGCTCGTTCAGCAGGTGCACAATGGCCCGGTCGATGGCGTCGATGCGATCGCGCCAGGGACGGAGGTCGTCGCTGGAGGTGTCGGGACCGGTCTCTTCCGGGAGGACTTCCTCCAGCTGGCGGAGGGTATCTTGAAGGGTTTCGACAAGCATGAGGGGTGGGAGGAAGCGGGCAAAGCGATGAAAAGAGACGTGGCTATCGCACGTTTACAGCGTTAGGGCCGGCTCGGCGGTGAGAGAAAGTGGACTGGTGAGCCCCGCCTGCCACTTATGGAAGGCGGTAACGGCGATCATAGCGGCGTTATCCGTACAGTACGCGGGGTCGGGGATGTAGAGCCGGGCATCGGCTGCCGCGCAGAGCGCACGGGCCTCGGCGCGCAGTTGCCGGTTGGCAGAGACGCCGCCCACGATGGCCACATCGCGGATGCCCGTCTCGGCGATGGCCCGCCGTAGCGCATCGATGAGCGGATCGACGATCGCCTGCTGCACCGCGGCGGCAAGGTCGGCTGTGTGGTCGGCCAGCAGCGCCTCGCGGGCGTCGTCCTCGTGGTCTTGCAAATAATACAGCACGGAGGTCTTCAGCCCACTGAACGAAAAGTCGTAGCCCTCCAGGGAGGCGCGGGGGAAGGCCCGAAACGCGGGGTCGCCGTCGGTTGCGGCCTGGTCAATGGCCGGCCCGCCGGGGTAGCCAAGCCGCAGCAGGCGCGCAATCTTGTCGAAGGCCTCGCCCGCCGCGTCGTCGCGCGTGCGGCCCATCACGGTGTGGGCGAAGCCGTCCTCCACCCGAATGAGCTGTGTGTGGCCGCCGGAAACGACGAGGCAAAGGTAGGGAAACGGCGGGCGGGGCGGGGCGATGTGTGCCGAGTAGATGTGCCCCTCCAGATGGTTGACGCCGATGAACGGCACGCCCAGTCCCAGCGCCAGGGCCTTGGCAAAGCTGAGGCCGACCAGGAGCGAGCCCGCGAGCCCCGGTCCGTACGTGGCCGCGACAGCATCCAGCGCATCCCGCTCCAGGCCGGCCTCCTGTAGTGCCTGTTGCACCACCGGCACGATGAGCCGCTGGTGGTCGCGCGAGGCCAGCTCGGGCACCACGCCCCCGTACGCGGCATGCAAATCCTGCGACGAGACGACGCTGGAACGGAGCGTCGCGCCCTCCACTACGGCTGATGCGGTGTCGTCGCACGACGTTTCGATGCCGAGTATGCGAGGCGATGGGTTCATGCGCGTGGGAAAACAGGGTACGACCGAACGGGGCTGTGCGGAAATGCAACATGAGTCGCGGGGTTTCCCTGGGCGCCCTAACCTCGAAGCCCGTGCTGCTTCGTATGCCCGGCTCATGTAACAAGTCCAGCCGAAAAAGAACCCCTTTGTGAAAGAACAAAGGAAGCGATGCAAGGTATGCGTCTTGTATTGCGCAACGCCCTCATTGCGTCCCTGCCGCTCATTCATCAATTGATCCGGGTCCGTCGTATGCACAAGTTCATTTTCCTCCTGTGCTTCGTTGTATTTCTGGGCGTGTCCACCCCGGCCGATGCCCAACTCCGCGCGGATGCCGCGCTGGAGCGTGCGCCGATTCAGCTCTACGACCAAGGGTCCGCTGGCACGCTACTAAACAGCCTCTTTAACGAGGACACGTTTACCATGCGGCACTCGTACGAGATGTCGGTGGGTTCGATGGGGGGCAATAGCTTTTCCACAGGCATGTACACCAACACCATGATGTGGGACTTCAATGAGAAGTGGGATGCCCGCATGGATGTGGCGGTGGCGTTCCAGCCGTTTAACAATACGCCCTTCGACCAGAACACCGGCCCGCAGGTGTTTCTCCGCAATGCGGAAGTGAGCTACAGCCCAAACGAAAACACGCGATTCAGTATTCAGGTGCGGCAAAGCCCGCATGGGGCGTACGCGAGTCCCTACGGCCGCTATGGCCACTTTGGGCATCGGGGCTTTGGCAACCACACCACCTTTGGGTTCAGCCACTGATGGGCATGGCACGACCGGTTTTTAGCAGGCACAGTGTACTGTAGCATCGCGCGGCAGCCCTGACCCGGGGGTGCCGCGTTTTCGTTAGGCCGGCTTGCTGCAGCGTGTAGCAGGTCCGCACGTCCTCCCATGTTTTGCTTCATGATGGCCCTTTCGCAGCGTATTGGCCGCTGGCTGACAACGGTCGCCCTGCTTATCGTAGGCGCGGCGGTGCTGGTGCTGGCCTACGCGTTTGTGTCGAGCAGCTTCGGGCCCACGGCCGATCCCTCGCGTGCGGAAAACCCAGCGGAGCTTGTAGGAGAGACGATTCAGGTGGAGGTGCGCAACGGGAGTGGGGTCACCGGTCTGGCTGCGCAGACGACACACTTCTTGCGCCGCCGCGGGTTCGACGTGGTGGAGGTGGGCGATCACTCCTCGTACGATCAGCAGCGCACCGTCGTCATCGACCGCGTGGGCGACCCGGCCTCCGCCGAGCGTGTAGCCGCGGCCCTGGGCCTCTCCAGCGAACACGTAGAGCAGGACATCCGGCCCGAGTTCTACCTGGACGCCTCCGTCATCATTGGGCTGGATTACGAAGGGCTGGCACCGTTTCAACAAAACGGTGCCCCCTGAGCGTTGGGCCTCCTCGCGATTCCTTAACGGCACAAGCGCCGGTTCGGCCCGTATTACGTACAGGCTTTCCATACTCATCTATCTGCTTGCTTATGGCTGCATCCACGGCCTCTACATCATCCGCAAATGACCAAGTCACCCGCACCGAGGGCGCACCGGCGCACGAACTGGCCCGCCACGCCATCGACGCCATACTGGAGAAAAAAGGACGCGACATCGTGGTGATGAACATGCACCACGTTAGTGGCGTGGCCGACTTTTTTGTGCTGTGCACGGCCGGATCGGATATCCAGGTGAAGGCCATCGTGGATGGTGTGCGCGAACACATCCGGGAGCAGGCGCAGGAGAACGCGTGGCATGTGGAGGGCTATGAGCACCGCCAGTGGGTGCTGCTCGACTACGTGTCGGTGGTGGTGCACGTGTACAACCAAGAGAAGCGCGAATTCTACAACCTGGAGCGCCTCTGGGGCGATGCGGCGTCAGAAACAGTGCCGGACGAGGCGGAGGATGCCTCGGCGGTGGAGTTGCTGCAGATGCCTGCCGCTGAACAGGAACCGGCCGCGTAACGGAGGGGCGTATGATAGAGTCTGTAGCCGAACAATCACCGGCAACGGCCCGGCTCTTTATGGGGCTGGGCGCGGCGCTGGCCGGGCTGGGGGTAGCCGCGGGCGCATTTGGTGCGCACGGGCTCGAAGGCATGGTGACGCCGGAGCGCGTGGACGTCTTCAACACGGGTGTGCAGTATCACCTGTACCATGCGCTGGCCTTGCTCTTTGTGGGCTGGGCCGTGCAGCGCTGGCCCGAGCGCCGGCTGCTCCGTGCCGTGGGCGCGTGCTTCGTGGCGGGCATCGCCATCTTTTCCGGGAGCCTCTACGTGCTCGTACTGGCCGACCTCGCCCCCATGGGCATGGTCACGCCCCTCGGTGGCGTCGCCTTCATCGCTGGCTGGGGCCTCCTGGCGGTGGCCCTGTGGCGAGGCGAAACGTAGCTTCCGAGAGCGCTGCTTACAGGATGTCGTCCTCAAACAGCAGGGTAAGGCTGGGCAGCAAGTCAAACTGTGCCGCCAGCTCCAGGAGCGCCTCGGCGGCTTCTTCCGGGGTGTCATATAGGCCGTACGTGCGCGTATCCGTGGCCAGCGCGTAGCCAATCTCCTCGTCCTCTTCGGGGGTGTAGTCTTCCTCCCAGGCCGTGGCCTCCTCTACGATGAACTGCCCCTCTTCCGGCAGAAAGGAGCCCACGTACCGCTCCTGCGCCGATGTTTGATCCGCATCGATGAGGCTTACGTTGCCCAGCGCGCCATATTCGGCGTCGTAAAACAACATTTCGGTGATGAGGTGACGGGCGAAGGTGGGCAGCGACGGATGATCCATGAAGCGGGGTCGGTTGGTGAGGGCAAAGGGCGCACAGCGCGCTGCTATGCGGAAGGGAAAGGCGTGGTGAGGTAGGCGTCGAGGTAGGCGCGGGGCGCAAGCGTTGGCGTGTGCGGGGCCGCCTCGAAGCAGGTGGCGAAGTGGTGGAGCACGCGCGCCTTCACACGGGTGGGGTCTACGGGCGCGCCAAGCTCCGCCGCCAGGGAGGTGACGCCCCGGTCGCGGATGCCGCAGGGCACGATATGGTCGAAGAAGGAGAGGTCGGTGTTAACGTTGAAGGCAAAGCCGTGCATCGTGACCCAGCGGCTGCACCGGATGCCCATCGCGCAGATCTTCCGTTCGGGGCCGCGGTCGTCCGGTCCGATCCACACGCCCGTACGACCGTCCACCCGCCCGGCGCGCAGCCCAAAGTCGGCGCACGTACGGATGATGGCCTCCTCCAACTCCCGCAGATAACGGTGGATGTCCGTGAAGAAGCGGTCGAGGTCCAGCAGGGGGTAGCCGACGAGCTGCCCCGGCCCATGATATGTGATGTCGCCCCCGCGGTCGATGGGGACAAACGTGGCGCCGCGGGCCCGCAGGTGCTCCTCGGAGAGCAGCAGGTGGGCGGCGTCGCCGTTGCGCCCGAGGGTGTAGACGGGCGGGTGCTCCAGCAGCAGCAGGACGTGGTGGAGGGCTACCGGCGGCGCATGGCGCTTAGCCGCGATGAGGCGCTGCTGCAGGGTGTGCTGCAACTCCCAGGTGGGCTCGTACGGCACCTGCCCGAGGTCACACACCGCCACCGTACGCGGCGCATGTGCATCATAGAGGCGAGGGGCAGCGGTGGTGTGCCGGGCGTCTGGCAGCGAAGGCGAGGTACGAGGCATGGCGATGGGTGGCACAAAAGAAAAGCTACGCAAGCGTACGCGCGCCCGGGGTACAGGTGTCCGACGGGTGCAGGGGGCGCTTTAACCGCGCGGCTTAACGGTCCTCTGTCTGTGGCCGCGGGTTGCAAATGGTGAAGAGGCGTGCCGTTCGGTTTAGCGTGGTTCTCTCTTTCTCTCGTGCCCTCCGTCTCGGGGGACACGCGCAGGCTGGACCGTCTCGGTCCACGTATAGGCACCATGCCCGAGGGAGACGACGTGCCACTATTGGAGCCGAGACGGCTCGTGATGGCGTCGCGCCCGGGACGGATGCGACGAGGAGTGATGGACGGGTTCGGCAGCAGATGCCCGATTACGCTCGCGCCGATGCTCTGCGTCGGCGCGCACAGCTGGACGGTCCTCCGTCCGTGGCTGCGGGTTGCGCACGGTGCTGAGGCGAGCTGCTTGGTTCAGCGTAGCCGCCATAGGTTACGATTGCCTCATCCCGTTTCCTCGCACGCAGAGCATGCTGGGTGGGCGCTCCCACGCGGAGCATGGGAGCGAGGAATCTGAGCTTTCTCTCGTGCCCTGCGTCCGGGGGGCACGCGCAGACTGGACCGTCTCGGTCCACAGGCACCATGCCCGAGGGAAACGACGTGCCACTATTGGAGCCGAGACGGCTCCACGGTCACGTCGCGCCCGAGACGGACGCGACGAGGGGTGATGGGCGGGTTCGGCAGCAGATGCCCGATTTTATCCGCTGAAGAAACAGCAGGGCAAGAGAGCCTCGATGCCGGGGACGGTCGTCGTCGGACGTAGGTGCCTACCCACCTAATTCGCCAAACTCACCCGCACGTTGAAGCCGCCGTTCACGTTGGTGGTGCCGGCCAGGCGGAAGTCGTCGAACTGTTCGTACTGCAGGAAGAAGTCGGCCGTCACGCGGTTGCTGAACTGGTAGGTGATCTGCGGATTGAGAGTGAAGCGCTCGGTGGAGGAGACGACGGTGGAGTTGTCGTCGCTGATGGCGTCTTCGATGGGGAAGTCGGGGTCAAGCGCGGCCTGTTGCAGGGCGGAGAGCAGCGAGTGCCGCCGCTGGTCGCTGACGGAGCGGGTGACGGTCAGCCGCAGCGTGATGCGGTTGTTGAGGCGGCGGACGGGCAGCAGCGGGATGCTGATGCCCTGCCGCTGAAAGCTAACGGACGCGCTCACCTCGCTCGTCTCGTTCTCGCGCACGGCGTTGTCGCCCGTGCTGAGGGTATAGCTTTTGCTGCGGTTCCAGGAGACGTTCGTCTGCAGGTTACCACGCCACGTCAGGTCTACGCCGATGAAGGGCTGGAAGCGCTCGTTGACCCGCATGCTGCCGATGTCGATCTCGGGCAGGTCAAACAAGATCTCCCGTCCCCCCAGCGAGAAGCTACCGCGGTCGTCCGCGGAGGCGTTGGTGCGGAAGTCGGAGCCGAAGTCGGCGCTGTAGCCGTGCCGCAGCGTCACGCTCTGGGTGAGCGACCGCAGGATGGGCCAGTCGCTGAGGCCCGAGTAGTTGACCGTCCAGCCGGGCATGGGGAAGGGCAGCAGGCCGCGGCCATCCAGCAGGCCGAAGCTGGTCGTAAAGATGTCGCGGAAGTCCTCGGTGGTGGTCTGGTTGGTGAGGACGGCCCGCCCACTGCCAGCATCGATGGGCTCACCGGGTGGGGTGGCAGCATCAGCTTCACGAAAGGTGTCGAGTTGACGCTCGAAGAAGGCAAGGTAGTCCGCCCCAAACGCCCACACCGACACGCTGGTGTTGCCGCGCCGCGTGGCATTCGCCCGTATACTGCCGCTTTCTGAAAGGGCAAAGGTGCGATCGACCTGGTCGCTCCAGTCCATGCGCCAGTTCAAGTTCACGCGCAGCGACGGGCTCATCTGGAGGGTGGTGCGGGCTTGCAGCTGGTGCGTGTCCTGCTTGTTGTCGGCCACCTGCAGCGAGGGGTCCAGCAGGCGCTCGCGGGGGTCGATGGAGCGCTGGAAGCCAAACCGGTAGCCAAGCGACGGCCCCTCGCCCCGGAAAGCATCCAGCAGGCTGTAGTTGGTTTCTACCTCGCCGGGGGCGTCACCGAGGCGGCCCACATTGGACGACTGCGCGTTGCGTCCGGTGGAGTAGGTGATCTGCACGTCGCGGGCGCTGGTAAGCCCGAGGAACGTCCGCCGCAGCAGATGCACAGGATTAGGGAGGGGCAGGCCGCCGTTGTCCTCTTCGGCGTTGTTGCCTCCGCCGCGGCGGCGCTCTTGCTCCTGGGCTTCAAGCGCCTCGTAGCCCGGGACCTTGCGGAAAAGGTCCAGCATCCGCAGCGTCACGCCCGTGCGGAGGCTGACGCGGTTGCTGACCGTGGCCCCCGAGGTGCTGCCGAAGGAGGCATTGCGCCAGTTATAGTCGGCGCTGTAGACCACGTCCTGCAGGCTGATCCAGTCCAGGAAGCCCACCTGTTCAAACCGCGGCCGGAACGTGCCCGTGAAGCCCTGCTGGTGGCGGTCGGTGTGCACGCGGGAATCGCCGGCCAGCAGGCGGCTGAAGACGCGGTCGCTGGAGACGGGGGCAATGCGGGCCGACTCAAACGCAGTAACGCCGATGTCTTCCTCGGTGATCTCGCCCTGGGCCAGCGCCTGATCCAGCGAACGGCCGTCCAGCACACGCTCAACCTGCTCGCGGTCCGGGTCGGTAATCGTCACCGAAAAGAGCGAGTCTGCTGCCAGTGCATTTAGCGACTGTTCGGTGTTGGTGCTCAGGCTCATATTCAGAAACCCGAAGGGGTTGTATTGCACGTCGAACGTGCGCCCATGGGTAAAGGACTGCTGCTGCCGCAGCGGGAAGTCCAGGTTGAGCAGAGCGTCTTCCTCAAAAATCCGGTTGATGTCGGGGCGCTCCTGCGAGGCACTAAAGCGGCGGGCGGCGGTGCCGGAAAGGTTGATCGACTGCGGCAGGTACCGGAAGTCGAGGTCGCTGATGGCATTCAGGAGGGGGACCTCCCGCAGAAACCCGAAGAGGGTGACGGTGGCGGGGTTGCGGATGTTGAGGCGGTAGCTGGCCGAGGTGTTCCAGCTCCAGCGATCGTTAAACTGCTGGTTGGGCGAGCGTTGCTCGTTGTCGGAATAGGAGTAGCTGAGGGAGAGGGCGTCGACCGTGTAGCGCAGCAGCGGGGTGCTGGAGCCCGATTTTTGCAGCCGGGCGGTGAAGGACCGCGAGAGGTCGGCCGTCTGAGCCCCGCGCGCAATGGCGTCTTGCTGCAGCGCCCGCTGGTCTTCCGTCAGGGATTCGTCTTCGCCCACGGCCGCCAGGAGTTCCTCTACCCGGATGTCCCCGCGGTCAGGGTCGAACCGGGGCGAGCGGGTGCTGGAGCGCAGTTGCACGGAAAGCGGGATGGACCAGCCGTAGCGCTGCGGGAGCAGGCGATCGGCATTCAGCTCGCTGCTGAGCGACCAGTTCTCGGTGTCGCTTTGCTGGCGATCATCCAGCGTGCTGGCCAGCGACCCGAAGCCGTCGGTCTGGAACTGATAGTTGCCCCGGATGCGGCCGAGGTCGGCCAGGCGCACGTCGGCATCAAAGAGCCCGGCCCAGCCGGCGCGCTCGTCGTAGCCGGTCACGCGGAGCTCGTTGACCCACAGCACGGCTTCCTCAATGGGGTCGCCTCCCTCGTCGGCCGCTGGCGTGCGAATACCGACGACGATGCTGGACACGCGCTCCAATGAGGGGGTGCCTTTGATGCCCAGCCGCGTGCCCGGAGGGGCGAAGCTGGAGGGACGGGGCTGGAGGTCGGCGTCGTCGGCATAGAAGATCTCATTCGTGGGCTCCGCGCGCTGATCGCGGATAAACTTGAGCTGATTCAGCGCCGCCAGCTGTATATTCATCGAGCCCAGGTCGACGCCAGGCTCTCCATCAAACGAGACGAACGTCTGCCACAGCTCATCGGCATTGCCGGACGTGGGGCGGCTCGGGGTAAGGGGCTGCTCGTACTCGTAAAAGTCGTCCGTTTCGTTGGAGCCCAGCCGCACAAAGAGGCGGGCCTTTTTGCGGGCCTCGTCAAGGTCCCGCTCGGCCAGGTCGGCCAGGCTTTCGCCGGAAGCCAGGCGGCCGTGGAAATGGGTAAACATGCGGAGGTTGCTGTACTTCAGCAGGTCGAACGGCTGCCCGTACGTGCGGAAGACGCCGCGCTGGCGGTCGGCGTCCAGGTTCTCCATGCGCAACACCATCGCCTGCTCGCGCCCGTCGACCTGCCCACCGCTGGGGTCGCGTACCTGCGTCACCAGCGAGCCGATGGGCCGCCGGTAGATGGCTGCGTTCTCTTCCGTGTTGATGCTCTCGACGAACACGCGCGACTCTTCCAGATCCACCGGGGTCACGTTGTTTTCCTCCAGCGCTACCTCCTCGGAGTCGCGCCACTGGCTGCCCACGAGCTCCATCTTCGCGAAGCGCAGCGTGGTCGGGCTGGTGTGGCCGGTCGTCCAGAGGCGCATCGTCTCGATCCGGCCAAAGTCCTGGATGCCGCCTACGCTGCGGTCGGGGTTGCGGATCGGGATACGGACGAGGTACCAGCCTTTCCCGTCCTCCGATTCGCTGATGCGCTCCACGACGAAGTTGTCGGTAGCTTCAGGATCGGACTGCGTGCGGAGCGTCTCTTCGTTCAGGGGCACGGCATACTGGAAGTAGCTGTTCTCGGTGTCCAGCACGCCGTTGTTGTTGAGGTCTTCTGTGACCGGCCGACTGGTGCGGCCCCGGCGCTGCGTGCGGTCGCTGGCGAGGGTGTTTTGCCCCTCAAAGGTACTCAGTTCATAGCCCGAATTATACCGCGAGAACCGCTGTTGAAGCGGCACGCCGTTGGGGTAGAGCTCCTGCGGAAAAAACTCCGGATTCTCGAAGAAGCTGTCGGTGAAGTAGTAGTAATTGTCGCCCGACGGGTCGTTGCGCATTTTGGCGGCTTCGGCGCGGTAGCGCGGGTCGGGGTCGCTGGGGTCCAGCGCGTCCGTTACATGGCGAAAGAACGACTGCGCGGTGAAGGCTTCGGGGAAGTCGCTATTGGGATACGAGGCCAGCCCGTCCAGCCCCACATCCTGCGAGCGCCGCGATTCGCGGTCGAAGTCTACCGCACGGTTGGGGGTGGTCGACGGCCGGCGCCCCCAGGCGTCGAGGCTGGCCGGGCTGAGGGAGCTGGAGACGGAGAGTCCGTCCTCGGTGTTGAGGCGCCCGTTGGGCAGGATGTCTTCCGAGATCAGGCCGAGGTCCACGTAGAGCTTGGCGTCAGGGTCGGCCTCGCCATCGTCGCTGTGCACCTGCACGATGAACTCGACAAACTCGATGTTATTGAGGCTGAAGTCGGTAAACCGGTCGGGCAGGCTCCGCGACATCCCGGCCCAGGTGTCCTGCGGGCGGTCGAGAAAGCCGCGCAGGTCCGTGGTGTAGTTGTAGGGGCCGCGCTCGTGCGGGTTGATGTACAGGTCGAGGGTCTGCGTGACGTTATCCCGGCGGAGCGTCTCGCGGCCGGGGAAGATGTCTTCGGTGGGGACCAGCGCGATGGCCGAGTTGGTGGGGTTCTGCGGGTCCTCGCCAAGCTCGCGCAGCACGTTGGCGTTAAGCTGATACCAGCCCATCGACGCGCGGTAGTTGGTGCGCAGAGAGTCGCCGATGGTGCCCGGCATGTCGCCGACGGCCCCGATAGAGTCGGGCGCCGAACTGATGATCCAGGGCTCGGGCTGGTTCAGCGAAAAGGTGTTCTCAAAGCTCTCGAAGTCGTCGATAAACGAGATACCTTGCTGCTCGTCCCGGGCAAAGCTACGGTCCTGGTCCTCCAGGGTACGTTCGGCACTGCGGAATGCCTGCGTCTGCGAGTGGCCGGGCCGTAGCTGGGCCAGCTCGCCAGAGAGGGCGATGGTGCTGCGCGCGCGGGTCTGCACCAGCGGCAGCGTGTTGACGGCCCGCGTGAGCCACTGCGGCTCCAGGTTGAGGCTGCCGTCGACCCCCCAGATCATGTTGGAGATGGGCTCCTCGCCGACCCGAAACTTGTCGGTCAGCGACCGCTCGCTGAGCCGCATCACGGTAGCGCCAAGGGCCAGTTGGTCGGAGAAGCGATAGTCCGCCCGGGCACCCAGCAGGGTCTTCTGCTGAATATTGGTGGCCGCGTTTTGCTCGTAGTCGATCTCAATGTCATTCCCTTCAGCCAGGAAGCGATCGTTGGTGATGGTTACGGTGCCGCCCTGGTAGTCGACCACATAGTCCACATTTTCTTCCAGCCGCGAGCCGTTCGAGGTTACGCGGACGGAGCCTTCCACGAGCCCGCTAAAGGAGCGGAGGTCAAAAAAGCCCTCGGAGCTGCCGCGGTAGCTCCCCTCGACGCGGTAGAGGTCGCGCCGGGAGTCCCGCCGGGCGTTGTCTTTGCGTTGCACATACAGATTGCGAAAGACGAGCTGGTCGCGGAGGTCGGCCTGCTGCGCCGGCGGGGCGTTCGCGTCGATGACCGATGCGAGCCGGTCGCCAAACGGCTCCAAGAAGGGGAAAATGAGGAGCCCACGTCCCTGGTCGATGGTCAGCGGCGTGAAGTCGAACGAGTTGTCCGGCTGTGGGGCGCCCTGCTCGGTGAGGCGGTCCAGCCCCAGCACTTGCAGCAGCGTTTGCTGGCCCGTCACGGCGGGGATGCGGTCGGTGCTGCGTTCGCCCGGCGGTTCAAAGCGGAGGTCCAGCTCAAAATCGTTCTGTTGGATGTTGCGGCCGATGCGGTAGAGGTTGCGCATCTCGTAGTACCAGGCGGCCGGGTTCGTCTCCAGGTCGTCGGACGGGGTGCGCAGGTTGGAGGGGCGGAGGAGCTTGAGGACGAGGCGGTCGGAGGAGGCGCCGCCGTCGCTGCCACCACTCTCGGAGGCAAAGTCGCCCACCTGTCGCCGCTGTCCGTCTTGCGTGCTGTAGCGGAAGGCTACGGCCAGCGCCTCGCTCTCCTGCAGGCGCTGGTTCAGGGAGAGGTATCCGAGGCGATCGTTGAGGTTGTAGTCGCGTCCCTGGTCGAGCCGCTGAAACTGTCCGGTCTGGTAGTCGGAGGAAGAGAGCCCCAGCACGTCCTCAAGGTAGCTGCGGGCGGACGCGTCGCCGGGGCGCAGCTCCGTTGCCACGTCGCCACCCGGGCCGTACGTGTACTGGTCGCGGGCGCGCTCGGGTAGCTCGGGGGTGGTAAACTGGTTGGCCAGTGCCAGTAGCTCGTCAGACTCCCCCAGATCGGCCATAGCCACCACCTGCCGGCCCGGGTCGTCTTCGTTCTGGCGCCGGGTCTCCAGCTTCCACACCTCAATGTCGGTGATGCGTTCAAACCCATCAAACAGGATGAGCCCATTCTCCGGGCGGCTGTGGGCATCCTCCCAGCGGTTGCGGTGGTAGTAGGAGAGGAAGAAGTGGGTGCCGTCGTCGTAGTCGGTAGGGCGCAGTTCAAACGTGGTCAGCTCGGCTCCGCCGGATACCGAGAGGGAGTTGCTCTGCCCCTCCTGTTGGCTGGCCACTGTGGTGAGGCGCAGCCCGCCAAACTGCAGCTCGCTCTTGATCCCGAAGAGGCTCTGCCCGCCCCGGATGAGAGACGAGGGGGTGTCCAAGAAGACATTTCCGGCCTCCACGCTCTGCAGGATTTCGTCGTCGTACCCGGTGTAGCGGAGGCGCAGCTGGTTCTGGTAGTCGAAGTCGCGCTCGGTGTCCCAGTTGACGTCGACCTGCATCTTGTCGCCAATGGTGCCCGTCACGCCGAGGCGGAGCTCCTGCCGGAAGTCGGGGTCTACTTGGCTGGCCTGGCCCGTCCTGGCGGCCTGCTGATCGCTCTGCCGGTAGTCGAACCCGGCGCGGACGTCGGCCTGGCCCGTCACGCGCAGATCAACCTCGGGCCGCCCGAAGATGGTGGTGAAGGGGCTTTGCTGCCCCCCGGGCACGGCGATGTTGAGGCCCACGCCTGAGGCGCCTTCGCGGGCCCGGAGGCGCTCGCGCTCCGCGGCCAGGTCTTGGAAGGTAAGGCGGCGTTCCGCGCGTTCACGCAGCCGGCGGTAGGTCGGGCGGTCGAAGCGGCGGGCCACCCGGACGTCCCGCTCGTTTACGCGCTCCCGGGCTTCGTAACGTCCGTCCTCGCGCAGGGTGACCTCATGGCGGAGGGCGCGCGGGGGCGGGGCACGCAGGCCGCGCGGTGGGGGGCGAAGGGCCGGGGTGCCGCGGTCGGTGATGCGCCGCGTAAGCGGACGGAGGTACGGGGTAAAGCGCGGGTCGGGCCCCACGGCAGCGGTGTCCGGGCGCACGCTGCCATCATCCGTCATCGTGACCGGGGCGCGAGGTGGAGGCGGCGCCTGGAGCGGGCGGTAGCGTACGGTGTCGATCGCCGCCACCACCGGCGGAGCGGCCGCCCTCATACGCAGCCCGATGGCAAACCCCTCGCGGCGCAACTGGGCTACGGTCAGGGTGTCCGGGCGGTTGGCGTTCGGTGAGGCTACCGTAGTCAGGGTATCTGTAGCCAGGGCATCCGTAGCCAGTGTGTCGGCCTCCAGCGTGTCGGCACTTACCGCGCCATACGGCAAGGGCTGGGTCTTAGCGGGAGGCATGGGCTGTTCCGTGTTGGCGGCGTCGGATGGTGCTCCCGCCATCAGGGCGACCAGCACCAGGCCTACCCCAACAGGCCCACCCAGCGTCCACGCGAGGCGGGGCCAGGACCAGTGTTCGTATGAGTACAGGTGAACCATGCACACGCCGGAAGCCGAACAGCGGCATTACCGGTTACCAAGACGAGGGAGGATGACAAATTGCGTGCGGTACAGCGTGGTGCCCGGGAGAGGTTAGCCCAGGCGTGTCGTGGTAACAATACGGCGTATAGCGTTTTCCTCGGTAATGAAGTGGGATGCGGCGGTGCGAGATACAGGCCGAGCCCTATGCGCAGCCTCATCACGGACGCGTTAAAAGCACGGGGCTGGGTTGCGTTTCCGTAACATGTGTGCGATCGTTCAAAGGGCCATCGATGTAGGGCAGGCGTCCTTTCGTTGCTTGGGTATCGTCGGGTAGCCGCCCTATATTGAGGAGCCCTCACTAAACCGGCGGCCTGTGCTATCCGTTTACCGGTCAGATTGTCTCGTTTATACGTTCATCAACGTAGCAAGTCTATATGTCATCGTCAATGGAGGATCGGATTGTTGTTGTCACAGGGGCCGGAGGCCGGCTCGGGCAGTGCCTCGTCGGGGCGTACACCGACGCCGGCGCGACCGTCGCGGGCGTGGATCAGCGGGCGGAGGATATCCCAGCGCCGGCGGGGGCTACCGTGGATACCTACGGGGCTGACCTTACGAGCGAGCGGAGCGTCACCGCGTGCTTTGCGGAAATCGCTGACGCCCACGGCCGCATCGATGTGCTCATCCACACCGTCGGCATGTGGGGGATGGCACCGTTTCATGAGACGTCGCTGGCCGACTGGCGCACGATGATGGATGTAAACCTAACCTCGGCCTTTTTGTGTTTCCGGGAGGGCGTGAAGCACATGCGAGCCCACGGCGGGCAGATCATCGGGATGGCCTCTGCGCAGGGCGCCGACGGCGGGGCCGGGCAGCAGCCGGGCTACAGCGCAGCCAAGGCCGGTATCGTACGGCTTGTGGAAGCCATCACAGAAGAGTACGCGGATGATGAGATCACCGCGCACGCGATCGCCCCGTCCATGCTGCTGTTTGGGGAGGAGGAGCCGGGCACCGCGGGCGTGGCGGCTGAGCACATCGTGGATCTGGCGCTCTACCTCAGCGATCCAGCGCGTGGGCAGGCGCTCAACGGGAGCGTCCTCCGGGCCTACGGCACGATGCAGTAGCCCGACTGCCGACGCCGACCCAAGCGTGGAGACGCTGTTGTTACTGGGGCGCGGCAGGTCAGGTGCGGTTGGCGGCCACGGGCCCGTCGGGCTGAGGGGCTTCGGCAGATGCTCCATTGGGCTGCTGGACGCTACTGTAGCCATCATACCAGCGGGCCGTGACGTCCAGCCCATAATCTGCCACGTTGTTGCAATATTCCTCGCGCGGGAGGACGTTTTCAGGAGGGGCGACCCCGCCGCCCGATACGCTGTGCGAGGCCAGCATCAGGGCGGCTACGGCCGTGGGGATGCTCGTGCAGCGCCGCATGGCCGTCGTGCCGGTATCGGCGTCGTACCGCTCGATCATCTCGTACACGAGGGTCCGCTTCTGGCCATCGATGTGGCCACGGATGCAGACGCGCAGCAGCACCGCATCTTCGTACGCGCCGCCCAGCCGCTGCTGCATCCGACGCCGCAGCACGTCGCGGTAGGTAAGGTGGGTGCGGACGTCGATGTTGCGCTCCTCGCCAAACCCAAGCCCCAGGAGGAACCGCATCTGGTGCGCGTGGCCGGGCCAGCGAACCGTCTTGTGGTCCAGCGTGCGCACCTTGCCGCGCAGGTCGTCCGTCAGCGTGGAGAGGCCGCCCGCCGTGCAGAACGCTTCCATCTGGCCAAACGGGGCGTCAAAGTGAATAGCCTCCTCGTGCGAGAGCGGGTCGGCTTCGTGGATGTCCCCGTCCTCGATGAGATAGACGGGCTGCGTGTAGTCTTCGATGACCTTCTCGGCCGACCATGAGATGCGGAAGTTGAAGGGCGGCTCAGGATAGAGGGGCACGTCGCCCACCCGGAGTTCGGCCGCATCGACTTCGTCGAACTGATCAATGCCGCGGAGGCACAATACGTTGGAGAGGCCGGGGGCGAGACCGCAGTTGGGCATCAGCCAGACCGACTTCGAGCGGGCCTCGTCGTGTAGCTTCATGGTGCGCCGCACCGTGTCCTCGCTTCCGCCCAGGTCGCAGTAGTGGATGCCAAGGTCCAGGCATTGCCGCGCCAGCTTTGGGTTTACGCCGGAGGGGACGCAGCCCACCACGCAGTCGCTGCCGTCCAGGATGGGCGTGAGCACGTTGGGGTCGCGAGCGTCCACCTGAAAAGAGCGGAGGCGGTCGCTCTGCACCTCGTCCTGCAGCTCCTGGAGCGAGCGAGCACGGGAATCGCAGATCTGAACCAGCCGTACGTCGTCGTTGCGGAGCAGGTCCTGCGCCACGGTGGAGCCGATGGCGCCAGCGCCGATCACGGTGATCTTCATGCGTTCGATGGGGAAAGCTGTGGAGGAGTAAGCGGAGACGGGTTGCTGCGCCGTAGCGGACAAACGCCCGCCGAGGGATGGTGTTACAAGGGCGGTAGGCGGCCATCTCCAGGAGGGAATCCCCGGGGAGGGTGCCGGTTCATCACCGGTTGCGGCTTACAGGCTGCCGCGGCCCTCAAGCGCGCGGGAGAGGGTGGCTTCGTCGGCATACTCCAGATCGCCCCCGATGGGCAGGCCGCGGGCAATGCGCGTCACCGACACCTCCAGCGGGTTGACGAGCTGCGAGATATAGTACGCGGTGGTGTCGCCTTCCACGTTGGGGTTTACCGCCAGAATGATTTCCTCGACCGCAGCGGCCTGGTGCGCTTCGATGATAGCTTCAGCTTCTGCATCCACGTCCTCCGGCGGGGTGGCGCTGCCATTGGTGCCCGGCACGTCGTCCGGGATGTCGTCGGCGGAAACGAGGCGGCGCATCAGCTCGCGGATGCGGAGGTCCTCCGGACCGATGCCGTTGAGCGGCGAGATGACACCGCCCAGCACGTGGTACACGCCCCGGTACTCGCCCGTACGTTCAATGGCCAACACATCGTTGGCATCTTCCACCACGCAGATGGTGCTGCGGTCCCGCCGGGGGGCGCGGCAGATGACGCACGGGTTGCGGTCGGTCACGTTGTGGCAGATGGTGCACTCGCGCACCCGGTCCTTCACCGCGATCAGCGCTTCGGCGATTTCGACGACCTCCGCGCGTGGCATCTTGAGAACAAATGCGGCCAGGCGCTGGGCCGTCTTGCGACCGATGGAGGGAAGCTTGGTCAGTTGCTCAACCAGGCCCTCCACCGATTCTGAAGAGAACTGCATGCGTACAGGCAAATGAGGCGATGAAGAATGACGGACCTCCTGCGGCCGGTCGCCATGACGGACCGTAGGGGGAGGCTATAGTCCCAGCTTGCTCAGGTCCATACCGGGCGGCAGCATGCCCCCTGCAATGTTTTTCATCTCCTGCTGCGCCATCTCGCCCGCTTCATCCAGCGCTTTGTTGATGCCGGCAATCAGCAGGTCCTCCAGCATCTCAGGATCGTCGCTCTCCAGTACCGTGGGTTCGATCTCGATGGCCGTGATGCGCTGTGCGCCGTTGGCCGTCACCTTTACCATGCCGCCACCGGCTTCCGCGGTCGTCGTCTTCTCTGCGACCTCCGCCTGGGCGTTCTGCACCTTCTGCTGCATTTCCATCATTTTGCCGAACATGTCGGCCATGTTCATTCCGTCGTTAGCCATAAGGGTACTCCGTGCGTGTGGGTGCGAAAAAAGCGGGCCAGCAGAGGCGAAATACGGGGAGGGGTGGCCTCGTGCAAGCAGCGTTACCAAACCACCTCTCCCCCGAATTGTTCGAAGATGGACCGCACGACAGGATCGGTTTCGGCCTCCTGTTTGAGGTACGCCTGCACGTCAAACGTGGCCTCTTCGTCGTGGGTGTCATCGGTCGCCATATCCGTTTCCACGCGGAACTCCAGCCGCTCGATGGGGCGGTCCACCATATCCTGTAGCTCGCCTAACAGCAGGTCGGCCTTGGCCGTGAGGGTTTGCTTGTAGAAGGCGCGGCTCACCCCAATGATGGCCGTGTCCCGTGTGATGTTAAGCGGAACCGCCTGCTGAAGCGCGCTGCCCAGGCCAATGTTGTCACGCTTGATCGCCTGCACGAGCTGGGGCCAGATGCGCTTGAGCTGGGTGATTCCGGTCGTGGCTTCCGCTGTAGGCGGCGCTTCGAGCGTCGCCACGTCGCCATCGCCGGAGAAGGCCGCGCCGGTCAGTTGGTTCTGCGGCGCGCTGCTCTCTCCACCGTTCTCGTTCGGCTCGCGGGACGACCGCTTGTTCTGAAGAGCCGGGGCGCTAAAGAGCCCACCGAGGTCGTCATCGAATGAAGACGGCGACGGGGGACTCTTCGTCTCGGAAGAGGACGGCGCCGCTGGTGCGGGAGCGTCTGATGGGGGCTTTTCCTGAGGTGTGGGTTGCGGTTCGTCTTCGGGCGCTTCCTGTGTGGTGGTGTCTTTCGAGGTCGATTCGTCCGCGGTTTCCGACGCGTGAGCCGCCGCCGGCTTTTCTTCCGATGCGTCGTTAGCGGACGTCCCAGAGGTAGGGTCAGGAGCTTCGGAGGGCGCGGACGTATAGTCCTCCCGCGTTTCATTGACGGCCGGCTGGACCTGCGCGGTGGAGTCGGCCTCGGGATGGGCTTCCGTGGGCTTTGCTTCGGTGGATTTTTCTTTGGAAGATGGGGCTTCGGCAGTGGATGCGTCAGCAGATGTTGCTTGGTTAGACGGTGCCGCAGAGGCTGCGCCGGCAGAAGACCCGTCGGTGCCGGGGAGGGTAGCCGGTAGCTTGCCCTCGCGGGCGAGTTTCTCGAGGCGGGTCAGTTGGTGGAGCGTGTCGCGGAGGTCAGCGGCGTGGCCGAGGGCGGCCATCTTGAGCAGGGCCAGCTCCAGCTTGAGGCGGGGCTGGCGGCTGTCACGGATCTTGTCTTCCGTATCGTCCACAATCATGAGTGCGCGTAGCAGTGTCGCTTCCTGAAAAGCGGCCGCGGCTTCGGCGTACCGCTCTTGGATGGCGCTGGAGGCTTCAATCAGGGTCGCATCGTCCATCGTGCAGGCGACCGTCAGGTTGCGCAGGTGCTCGGCCAGGCCGCTCAGGAACTCCTGGAGGTCGTATCCCGCGCTCACGAGGCGGTTGACGAGCCGCAGCATCCCGGCGCTGTCCCGCGCGGCCATGCGTTCGGTGACCTGAAAGTAGTTGTCGATGCCTACCACGCCGAGGGCTTCGGCGAGCTCCTCGTACACGAGGGTGGTGCCGCAAAGTGACACCGCCTGGTCGAAGGCGGAGAGGGCATCGCGTAGGGCGCCATCGCCCTTCCGGGCCAGCAGCATCAGCGAGGCTTCGTCGGCAGTGATGCCTTCCTCTTCGCAAATGTAGGTGAGGTGCGAGACGATTTCGGGGACGGGGATCCGCCGAAAATCAAACCGCTGGCAGCGCGAGAGGATGGTGGGGAGCACCTTGTGGGGCTCCGTGGTGGCAAAGATGAACAGCGCATGGGGCGGCGGCTCTTCCAGGGTCTTCAGCAACGCATTGAACGCGGCCTTAGACAGCATGTGCACTTCATCCAGAATGTAGACTTTCTTCCGGTTGCCCTGCGGGGGGATGCGCACCTTTTCGCGCAGATCCCGGATGTCATCCACGCCGTTGTTGGAGGCGGCGTCCAGTTCAAACACGTTCAGGCTGCGCCCGGCCTCGAACGACTGGCACGAGTCACACGTGCGGCACGGCTCGGCGTCTTCGCGCTCGTCCAGCGGCGTGGCGCAGTTGATGGCCTTTGCCAGGATGCGCGCGGCCGTCGTCTTGCCTACGCCTCGCGGCCCGCTGAAGAGGTACGCGTGCGCCAGCCGATCGAGCCGCAGGGCGTTTTTGAGGGTGGACGTAACGTGCTCCTGCGCCACCAGCTCGTCGAACCGGTTGGGGCGGTACTTGCGAGCGGCGACGAGGTAGTGCTGGTCAGACATAACAACAGGCAGGACTGGGCGGAGAAGCGCGGCGCAGCGCGTGGATGCAGGTACCGATGGTGTACCGATCGGTGCAAGGTACCAGACGTGTGGTATACGCGCAACCGCCGCGAACGTCCCAGCCTGCCCAGGGCGCGAAAAAGCTGCCGGCGCTCAGGCTACGCGTCCGCCTCAATGACCTTGGTACGGGCCAGCGTATCGCCCCAGCGGCGGCCTTCGCTATCGGTGAGCACCTTGAAAATCTCGTATAACCCGATCACGAGCCCGACGATACCCACGACGAACGCTACGATAATACCGAGCAGCGGAATCCATTCGAAGAAGACCGTGATGCCGCCGAGCCCAAACATCCAGTTGCGCCAGAAGGACGTTTCGAGGTCCATCGGGCTGCCATCCAGCCGCACCGGCTTGAGGCCCATCAGGTGTTTCCCCAGCGACCGACGCTTCATGAAGTCGAATTCCAGGCCGTCGCGGGAGATGAAGTACGCCGCGGCCAGAATACCACCAATGTAGGGCAGCATGGAGAGAACGGCAGCGATGACGCCGTCGATCAGCATGGCCAGGGCACGCTTGCCAAGACTGGCTTTGCCTTCAGGGATCTGACGGGCAGGCGCATCGGAAGGAGAGAGGGGGCGGGACATGGGGCGGGAGGATTCGGTGAGAGGGAAGGGGACTCATTCTCTCAATGCGCACAATCCTCGGCTGTGCGGCCATGGTCGCACCATTCAGCGCTTCCGTCAGGGGGAAGGCTGGCCTGGGCGCGTGGGTGGCGTGCGACGCTTGGGGGACGGCGTTGGGCTGTCCGGCACCGGGACGCGCGGCTGTTTGCGTCGGGGCTGCGTAGGAGAGGGGCTGGGGCGCGTCGGCTTTGGCTCGCGGCCGGGGGTGGAGGGCCGGGTGGGGGCCGGACGGTTCGGCCTCACCGGTGCGCGCGGCTGTTCGATGTCAGAAGCGTACAACATGGCGGTCAGGCAGGTTGTCATCAGATAGTGTATGACCCTGTACCGAAGCGTCTCTCGAATGTTGGGCGCGCGAGAGAAGACGCTGCCGAAGGCAGGTTTGACCTTACGGAAGTGTTACGCTGCTTCGTCTGCGGGTGTAGGATCGGGTGGGCTTGTATCCGATGGCGCCGTATCCGCTGATGCGTCGGCGTCGGATGTGGCGTTAGCTGTCGGTGCCTCGCGCTTGGTTGCGGGGGGCGAGGAGTGCCCTGAAGCATTGGGTGGCGTGCCTTCTTCCGGAGAAAAGCAGCGGCGGCAGCGGGGCTCGTAGGCTTCCTGGGCGCCCACGAGCACCCGTTCGTCGCTGGCCGAGAGGCGCTGCGAATGGTTGGCCGGGGCGCCGCACCGCATGCAAATCGCGTGGAGCTTGGTGACGTACTCGGCCACGGCCATGAGTTGGGGAATGGGCTCGAAGGGATGCCCCCGGTAGTCCTGGTCCAGCCCCGCTACAATGACGCGCTGCCCGCTGCGGGCCAGCTGCTGGCAGACCTGCACCAGATCCGGCCCGAAGAACTGCGCCTCGTCAATCCCAATGACGTCAGCTCCGCCTTCCAGCAGCAGGATCTGATCGGCGGTATCGACGGCAGTGGATGGCGTGGAGTTCTCATCGTGGGAGACCACCTCGGTATCGCTGTAGCGATCGTCCAGGGCGGGCTTGAAGCTGGCCACCTGCTGCTGCGCGATACGGGCGCGGCGCAGGCGGCGGATCAGCTCCTCCGTCTTGCCGCTAAACATAGAGCCGCACACGACCTCAATCCAGCCGGTGGGGGTGGCGGTATGTAACACGTGCGGTTCCATGCAGGGGAGGGCCATAGAGCGGTGGGGAAGCGAGGCATCCGCATAGTACAAACCGCCGCGCTGAGAATCGATCCTGCGGAAGGCCGAGGGCGTCAATCCAAGAGAAGTTGACGAAGCCGGGCCTGCGTCGTCTGGTGGTTTGTGCCAGTAATTGGAAGGCTATGCCTGCAGGTCGGTCATCACGGCCCGGGCGCGGGCGACGGCCTGCTCCATCTGCTGCGGGCGCTCCGCCGGAGGGGCGTACTGGGCGTCTTCGACCTCCTGCAGCAGCGACGTGATGGTGTGAATGGTGTCGTTGGGCACGCCCTCGCGGGTTAGCAGCGTGGCCAGTTCCTGCTGGCTTTGTCCCAGCGCGGGCTGCTGGCTGCGTGCGGCGATAGCCTCCCGGATCGCCGTGTCGAGCGCGCGGTAGCAGGCGTCCACCTCCCCTGCAGCGGCCGCCGCCTCGGCACGTGCTAACGGCGATAGCTCCGCTGCCGTCGCGGAGTCCGCCGCTGCGTCATCCTGGCGGCGGCGCCAGGCCCACAGCCCGGCGATCGCGGCGAGCAGTGTGGCCAGCGCGGTCCAGAGGGGGAAGGCGCGTTCGGTCGTCTCCTCCGGTCTATCGGCGGGCGGCGGAGCCTGCGTGATGGTCGGTTGCGTGGGCTCACGCACGGTGATCGGGCTGAGGGCCTGTTCGAGGGTCTCGTACGCTTCCGCAGCCGGATCGAAGTAGCTAAACGTAACGGGCGGAAGCGTCACCGTGCCGGGCTGGCGCACCACGAAGGTGTAGGTATAGGTGGCGGTGCTCTCGACGCCTGTGTCCGTGCGCTCTATCTGGGTCGTTGTCTCAGGCTCGTAGCCAATGACACCAGAGGGGACCTCCAGTTGTGGGGGATCGAGCAGGACCAGGTTGCCCGAGCCCCGCACCTCCACGGCAAGCTCCACGGCGTCCCCCACCTCCACCGTGGTGGGGGCCATCGACGCGGTCAGCGCGAACTGGCCCACGGCGCCATCAAACCCGGCTGGGGCACCCGACGGCAGCGGGCGGGCGGTGATCTCCAGCGGGTCGGTCTGCAGCTCCAGGGGATCGCTGGGGGCCCGCCGCTCGCTGCGCACGGGGTGGGTGAAGTCGATGTCGGTACGGATGGCCAGCGGACTGATCGTATGCGTGCCCGGCCGCATCGGAAAGAGGGCCGCGCGCATGAGCGTAATCATGTCGAAGCGCTCGCCCTCATGCAGAACGGTTTCTGGCGTGGGGCGCATCTCAACATCCAGCTCCTCGCGCCAGAGCCCCTCTGCCTCCCAGTTCTCCACGAGGCGGCTGGAGCCGGGCCGCACAAAGTCGCGGAAGAGGAGCTGATACTCGATGGTCAGTTGCTCGTTGGCAAACACATCCTGCTTGTCCAGCACGGTACGCACGAGGACGTCCCCCTGCAGGTCGGTGTCCGCCTGGGCCCGCGCTCCGGGGCTGTCGCGGAGTGGACGCGGCGTCTGAGCCCGCTGCGTGCGCGTGATTTGCGGCTCTACCTCAATCTCGATGGGGTCGGTTTCGTAGGCGCGGCCATCGATACGGACGGTGGTGGAGCCGATGCGCGCCTGCCCGGGCTGGAGAGGGCGATAAAGCCAGCGAAAGGTGATCGTCTGCTGCAGCTCGCCGTCTTCGTAAGTGGCATCGCGCCCGGCGCTCGGCGCGCTCCGCCCAAGGGCCAGGCCGGTGGTGGAGGGGGGCTGGGGCGTATCTACCTGTCCGAACGGTGCGCCGCGGACCTCAATCGAATAGGTCACCAGGTCATCATCGCCCACCGTTAGCGCGTTGGTCCAGGCGCGCACGGAGACGTCCTGCGCGCTCCCCTGTTGGATAGCGGGCACGCCAACGGCCGCGCCTGCAAACACAACGCAGAGGGCACACGCGAGCCGGG
>LKNB01000034.1 GCA_001564055.1 Rhodothermaceae bacterium Tc-Br11_B2g6_7 | reverse complement strand
TGTGGGCATGTGAGGCTATCTGGCACCCCACCAAGGACCTCAAGGGACGAGATATCCGGGGTATAATGCCTCTGGATCATCTGCCAGGGTGGTTCAAGGGTTAAAAAGCATTTGCCAAACAGCCTCTTACTACCTAACCTGGCCGACCCTCGCTCCACGCCTACAGCACCACCGCGCCATTTTCACCCTTAGCCGCGAGCACGTTGAGCGTGCCGTCGCGGTCTTCGGACATCAGGACCATGCCCTGGCTTTCCAACCCAAAAAGCGTGCGCGGCTGCAGGTTGGCCACCACCACGACTTTCCGCCCGGTGATCTCCTCCGGTGTCATGTGCTCGGCGATGCCGGCGACGACTTGCCGCTCCTCATAGCCCAGGTCGACCTCCAGCCGCAGCAGCTTATCGGCTTTGGGGACGGGCTCTGCGGTGGTTACCGTACCAACCCGCAAGTCCAGCTTCACGAAGTCATCGTACGTAATCTGATCCTTCGGCGGCGCGTAGGGCGCTTCGGGGCTGGGAGTGTCGGGGGTAGGCGTATCGGTGGATTCTTCCATTTCGGCAGCGCGGGTGCGTAGGTTTTCGATTTGAGCGTTGATGGTGTCGTCTTCCAACTTAGAAAAAAGGATCTCGGCCTCGCCAATGGCGTGACCTTCGGGCAACAGGGGCTGCCCGGCGGCCGTCCATCCGCGGTCGCTGGCGGGGGCGTCGGGGGCGCTGGTGCGGACGTCGGTGAGGCGGAGCATCGCGCGGAGGCGGGCGGCGCGGTGGGGCATCACGGGGTCGAGCCAGACACCCAGGGCCGCGCAGAGCTGCAGGCACAGGTGCAGCGTGTTGGCGGCGCGCTGCGGGTCGGTCTTGCGCGTGTGCCACGGCTCGCTGTCGTTGAAGAACTTGTTGCCCAGGCGGGCGACTTGCATGGTTTCGAAGATGGCCTCCCGCATTCGGTAGCTGTCATACGCGTCGCCAATGCGGGCCGGCGCCGCCGCCAACGCATCCAGCACCGCCTGCTCCTCGGCGGTTACCTGTTGTAGCGGCGGCACTTCCCCATCGAAGAAGCGGTGCGTGAAGGTGAGCGTGCGATTAACGAAGTTGCCCAGCACATCGGCCAGCTCCGAATTGACGCGCGTCTGAAAGTCGGTCCAGCTAAAATCAGCGTCCTTCGTTTCCGGGAGGGTCGTGGCCAGGGCGTAGCGCAGCAGGTCGGGTGGGAAGTCGTCCAGGTACTCGTGCAGCCAGACGGCCCAGCCGCGGCTGGTAGAGAGCTTCCTGCCTTCCAGGTTCAGAAACTCATTAGCCGGCACCTGCGCGGGCAGTACGTAATCGCCGTGCTCCATTAGCATAGCCGGAAACATGAGGCAATGAAAGACAATGTTGTCCTTCCCGATGAAGTGTACGAGGTGCGTGTCGTCCTGCTGCCAATACGTCTTCCACGCGTCGGGCGTCCCCTGCGCCTGCGCCCACTCCTTGGTGGCGGAGATGTAGCCGATGGGCGCATCAAACCAGACGTAGATGACCTTCCCCTCCGCCGCTACGCCGGCGGCTTCCGCCACATCCGGCGGCACCGGCACCCCCCAGGGCACATCGCGGGTGATGGCGCGGTCGCGCAGGCCCTCGGTCAACCAGCTTTTCACCTGACCCATCACGTTCGGCTTCCAGTCCTCGCGCGCGTCGATCCAGGCCTCCAGCTTGGGCTGCAGCTCGCCCAGCGGCAGGTACCAGTGCGTGGTTTCGCGGAACTCGGGCGTGGCGTCGGTCAGGGCGCTGCGGGGATTGATAAGCTCCTTCGGGCTCAGCGAGGAGCCACACTTCTCGCACTGATCACCATAGGCCTCCTCGTAGCCACAGACCGGACAGGTACCGCGCACAAACCGGTCGGCCAAAAACATCTCGGCCTCCGGGTCATACAGCTGTTCCTCCGCGGTCAACGTAAACGTATCCTTCGCCGCAAGAGCCCGGAAGAAGTCCTGGCTGGTCTCGCGGTGCACGTCTGACGTGGTGCGCCCGTAGTGGTCGAAGCTCATCCCGAAGCGGTCAAACGCTTCTTTTATTTGCGGATGGTACCGGTCTACGATCTCCCGGGGGGTCGTGTCCTCTTTCAACGACCGCATGAGAATCGCGACGCCCATCTCGTCGGAGCCACAGATGAAGGCTACATCGCGCCCCTGCAGGCGCTGGTACCGGGCGTACAGATCGGCGGGCAGGTAGGCCCCAGCCAGGTGGCCAATGTGGATGGGTCCGTTGGCGTACGGCAGCGCAGCGGTAATGAGTACGCGGGCGGAATCCGATGCGGCCATGGGGGTGGGGGACAGATGAAAGAAAGCCGTGCGGGGCGCCTCAGGTGCGGATGGTGCGTGAGGCGAACAAATCATACAAAAGCGTATTGACAACGGCAGGTTATACGCGTTGTTCTACCTTCCATTTCTTGTGAAGCGGCGCGTCCATCCCTCCACCATCATGCTGCCCAATGCCTTCGTCTGCACACGATACGACGCCCTCCTTCTCCCCGCGCGAAGCGTCCCTCCGGCGCGCCACCAACGAAACCGACGTCACCGTGGAGCTCTCGCTGGATGGCAGTGGCATCTACACCAACGACACCGGCGTGGGATTTCTGGATCACATGCTGGACCTGTTTGCCCGCCACGGCCAGTTTGATCTCAAAACAGCATGTGTAGGGGATCTGGAGGTGGACGATCACCATACGGTGGAGGATGTGGCCATCACGCTGGGCCAGGCGATCCGGCAGGCGCTCGGCGAAAAAGCATACATCGCACGGTATGGCCATGCCTATGTGCCGATGGATGAGACGCTGGCGCGGGCCGTTATCGATCTGTCGGGACGGTTTTATCTCCAGTTTGATGCCGCTTTTGCTCGCCCCATGGTGGGCGACTTGTCCACGGAGATGGTTGAGCACTTCTGGTATGCGCTGGCCGAGCGCGCCCAGTGCAACCTGCACCTGAGCGTGCTGCACGGCACCAACACGCACCACAAGGTGGAGGCCCTCTTCAAAGCGGCCGCACGGGCGCTCCGCATGGCTGTCCGCCGCGAAGCCACCCACGATGCCATGCCTTCGACCAAAGGTCAGCTGTGAGGTCAGGCCGTGATGCCCCCTCGTGTGATGCGGAAGAGCACTCCCTGCACCAGCATTCCGTGCCCCGCGTGATCTGCTGTATATCCCCCATGAACAAGAGCCCCAGACTTTCGCTATGGTGTTAAGCGAGCAACGCATTGCAATCATAGGCGCCGGCAGCATTGGGCGCGCGCTCATCGGTGGGATGCGCAGCGGCGACCACGTGCCCGCGGCGCAGATCCATGCGACACGACGCACGGCGGCCCGGTTGGATGAATTGCAGGCCGCCTTTCCCGGCATCACCGTGGGCACCGACAATACCGTAGCCGCCGATACTGCCACGGTGGTGGTGCTGTCGATCAAGCCGCAGCAGGCGGCCGGGGTCATCAACGAGATCAGCCCGCACGTCACGGAAGACACCCTCATCATCTCCGTGCTGGCCGGCCTCACGACGCACAACCTGGCGCAGCTCTTTGGCATGCGGCTGCCGGTGGTCCGCGCCATGCCCAACACGCCCGCCCTGGTTGACTCGGGGGCCACGGCCATTGCCACGGGTACCCATTGCACCGAGGCCCACCGCACCATCGCGCGCACCCTCTTTGAGGCCGTTGGCACCGTGGAAGACATCGAGGAGTACCTGATGGATGCTGTCACGGGCGTATCGGGGAGCGGGCCGGCCTACGTGTTTATGTTTATTGAAGCGCTTACCGATGCCGGCGTAAAGCAAGGCCTACCCCGCACTACCGCAGCCCGGCTGGCGGCGCAGACCGTCTACGGCGCCTCGAAGCTGGTGCTGGAGACCGGCAAGCACCCCGCCATCCTCCGCGACGAGGTCACCACCCCCGGCGGCACCGCCATCGCGGCCACCTCCGAGCTCGAATCGCATGGCCTCCGCACGATGCTCATCAAAGCTGTGGCTACGGCTACGGCCCGTTCAAAGCAGCTCAGCTCTCCCGACGACTAACCCCTGCCCCATGGTAACCATCATTGATTACGGGATCGGCAACCTCCGGTCCATCGAAAAAGCTTTTCAGCGGATCGGCGCGACGGTACTTCGCACCGACGACCCGGCCGATCTCCGCGCCGCCGAGCGCCTGGTGCTGCCGGGTGTGGGCGCCTTCGGGGCCTGCATGCAGGAGATCCGCGACCGCGGGTTGGTGGCCCCGATTCACGAAGCCATCGCGGCCGGCACGCCGTTTCTCGGGGTGTGCATCGGGCTACAGCTTTTGTTTGAGGAAAGCGACGAGCGGGGCACGCACGAAGGCCTCGGGGTGCTTCCCGGGCGCGTGGTCCGGTTTCCCAATGCGCAGGAAGCGACCGAGCTCGTCGACCAGGACACGACCAGCAACGGGCAGGCGCTGAAGGTGCCGCACATGGGCTGGAACGATGTCGCGGCGACGCGTGAGCATCCGCTCCTGCATGGCCTCAGTCCGGATCCCTATTTCTACTTTGTCCACTCCTATTATGCCGAGGCCGCAGAACCGGCGGACGTGCTGGCTACAGCGCACTATGGGGTCGATTTTCCAGCGATTGTGCACCGAAACAACGTTTTAGGGGTCCAGTTTCACCCCGAGAAGAGCCACGATAGCGGCCTGCAGGTGCTGAAGAACTTCACGTCGCGCGTGCAGGTTACCGCCTAACTTTGCTTTCTGCGCCCGAGGCAGCCCGGTCCCCCCGGCTGCCTCCTTGTGTGTTGGCCTCCCTTACTCATCGACTCCCCTATGCTGCCGCTCATCATTCCGGCCATCGACCTCCGCGACGGGCGCTGCGTGCGCCTCTATCAAGGCGCGTACGACCAAGAGACGGTCTACTTCGACGACCCCGTGGAGCTGGCCAAACTGTGGCGCGTCCAGAATGCGCGCGTGCTCCATCTGGTAGACCTCGACGCGGCCCTCGGCGGCAGCGACGACAACCGCGCGGTGATTCAGCGCATGGCGGAGGCGCTCGATATCCCTGTCCAGCTGGGCGGAGGCATCCGCTCCATGGACGACATTGAGGCGGCGCTGGAGCTGGGCGTCTACCGCGTCATTATCGGCACGGCGGCCGTGCGCAACCCGGAGCTCATTAGCGAGGCGATCGAACGCTTCGGGTGCAGCCGCATCGTTGTGGGCATCGACGCGAAGGACGGCGAGGTGCGCGTGCAGGGCTGGACGGAGGGCAGCGGCGTGGACGCGGTGGACCTGGCGTTGGACATGGAGCGGCGCGGCGTGCGACGGATCGTCTACACCGACATCTCCCGCGATGGCACCATGGAAGGCCCCAACCTGGAGGCCTACCGGACGCTGGGCACCCAGCTCAATCTGACGCGGATTACGGCTTCCGGCGGCATTGGCGGGTATGAGGATCTCCTTGGCATCAAAGAGCTCACGTCCTACGGCGTCGACTCGGTGATCGTGGGCCGCGCGCTCTACGAAAACCGGTTCCCCTGCCAGCAATTCTGGTGCTGGCACGACAAAGATAAGGTCGACCTCGACACCTACTCCACCGCCCCGATGCGCACGACGGCCGACCTGCCGTCGGATTGCTGACTTCCCCTATTTTTCTGAGGTCCCACTGTGCCCCTTGCCAAACGCATTATTCCGTGCCTGGACGTCGACCAGGGCCGGGTCGTCAAAGGCGTAAACTTTGTAGACCTCGTCGATGCCGGTGACCCGGTAGAGCAGGCCCGCTTTTACGACGCTTCTGGGGCGGACGAACTGGTGTTTCTGGACATCACGGCCACCCATGAGGATCGCGGCATTATGCATAAGGTGGTGCGCCGCACGGCCGATGAGGTCTTCATTCCGCTGACCGTGGGCGGCGGCATCCGCACGGTGGACGACATGCGCGCCATGCTGCACGCCGGGGCCGACAAAGTCTCGATCAACTCGGCGGCTATCAAGGACCCGGATCTTATCACGCGTGGCGCGGAGGCGTTTGGCTCGCAGTGCATCGTGGTAGCCATCGATGCGAAGCGCACCGGCACCGACCCGCTCACCTGGGAGGTCTACGTGCAGGGCGGTCGCAAGGCCACCGGGCTGGACGCGATCGACTGGGCCGTGGAGGCGACCCGGCGCGGCGCGGGCGAGCTGCTGGTGACGTCCATGGACCGCGATGGCACCAAGGACGGCTACGACACTGCCCTCCTCCGCCGCATCACGGACCGCGTCTCCATCCCCGTCATTGCCTCGGGCGGCGCCGGCACGAAGGAGCACCTGCGCGAGGGCCTAACCGAGGGGCAGGCCGATGCCGTGCTCGCCGCTTCTATCTTTCATTTCCGGACGTACTCGGTGGAGGAGGTCAAGCACCACCTCAAGGATAGCGGCCTCCCCATCCGGCTCGATCACACCGCACGCGCCTCTGCCTGACGCCCATGGCTACCTCCCACAACACCGAAAGCCCGCCCCCCGAGCGCAACCGTCGGTCCCGCCTCCTGAAGGTAGGGCTGGCCTTTGCCGCCGTTGTAGGCGTGACCTTCTCCGTCTGGCTGCTGGATAAGGCCATTCGGTTTCCGGAGATCCAGGCGCGGCAGTTTGGGCGGTTTGGCGACCATGTGCCGCTGTGGATTCCCTTCTTGCTGTTTGTCATGGTCTCCTTCGCCGGAATCTGCTATGTCATCTGGCGGGCCAAGCAGCGCGTGGATGATGGCGAAGATCTGTACGAGCAACGCCACCGCAAGCGGCCGGGCGACCCGGGCTTTGAGGGTGTGCTCGTGCGAGAAGATGCGTCGGAGGAAGACCCTACGGACACGCCGTGAGCAGCGCTTGTGTCAGCGCTGCGCTGATGGCATAGGCTGCCGAGGCTTCACTGGCTCGAGGACCTGCCACGTTGAGGCGCTGGATGCGATGCGTGGATAGCCACTGCTTGAGACGCGGCACGTGCAGCCCGACGGTTTTGGGCGTCCGCACTGATGCGACCCACACGGGCCGTCCCCACTCAGCAGCGCAGGTAACCGTCCATTGGGTGCCGCCGCTGGGGGCGATGGGCGAGATAATAAGGGTGGCATCGCTGTCACGCACGTTCCACTCCGTGCGCTGCGCATAGGCCGCGGATGGGGTCTCCCGGAGCGGATACCGCGCATCAATAGCGCCATCCTCCGCTCGACGTCCTGCCGGACACCACCCCGCCACGGGCACGCCGGCCTCCAGCGCTACATCCAGCGCCGCACGGTCTACCCCGGTTTGCCCGCCCGCCATAATCGTCATACGGTGTGTGCTCCTATTCTCAAAGGGCTGACCATCGGGTACCATTTCACAGCGCTGTTTTGTACCCTTTACTATCCTCTCTCACCAACCCGATCTGTTCATGGCTCGTTTCGTTTTACACCTGCGCACCGTGGTGGTGCTTGGCATCGCGGCACTGTTTCTCACCGGTTGTGGTGGCGCCAACCTATCGGAGATGGCAACCGACCCCACCTCATTGGGTATTTGCGGGGTCCTTGCCCTCATCCTTGCCCTCATCGCGATTGTGGAAGTGGCCGGGAGCCGACGCTCAACAGGCGGGAAGGTGCTGTGGATTCTGATCCTGCTCTTCTTGCCCTACCTTGGCGTGATTCTCTACTACCTGTTTGCTGACCGGTCGTGAGCCAGCTCATGCAGCGCCATGTGCACGCGGGCCTCTTCTTCATGGTCGCCCTGCTTACGCTCCTCATCGGGAGCGGGTGCGCGCCAACTACCGCCCCCACGGCAGCAGACGTGCTGGAGGATGCGGCGCTCCGCTACCAGCGCGCTATCGCTGCCGCGGAAACCCTGGGCGTGGAGGCCATCCGCCCGCTTACGCCCATCACGGCCGAGGCGTCTGTGGTGCAGTGGCAGGGCGCGCCCGGCGAAAGCAGCGTGCGGGTGGTCAACTGGACGTCCGCTCCCGACCTCGCGCCCGGTGACTCGCTGGTAACCGACGGCGAGGTCTGGGTCACGCTGGCGCCCAAGGTGCAGGACTTCTGTCAGACGTCCGACCTGCCGGAGGCGGCCCTCACCATGCGGCTCCGGCAAAAGATCGGCCTCCCGCCGGATGCCCCCTACGATACGTTCGTCACCTACTGGGCCGACCCGGACGACCTCTTCCGCCCCTGCCCGGACCCGCAGATCACCGACCGCGATTGCCCGCTTACCTTTCCGCGCTCGGCGCGCTTCCTGACGGTGAGCGACGCGCACCGCGAATGGATCGCCACTACAGCAGCGTTTTCCTACCAGCCGGACGGCTATCCGTGGACCAACCTCGGCTACACCTACGACTGGGGGCCGACGGATGATGTGTTTGGCTTCAGCGAGTATGTCATTCGGCCCGGGGCCGCCGTAGCCGTGGATGCCGTGGACGCCACCGCGGCCTATTGTGCCACAGCAGCTCCAGAATGAGGCCAGCGCAGCTTGGGCCGTGGATCGGATCGCGGTATTACGGGTCTACTGGACTACCCTGAAGTTTTCCCACCGTCATATCCTACGCTGTACGATGAATCGTCTGTATACCACCTTTGTCACGGCCGTCCTGGCTGCGCTGCTGCTCGTCGCCTGCGACGCCAACGTGGACGAAGCAGCAACCTCACGTCCAGATCCAGCGGCAGAGGCTACCAGCCCCCTCCTGCTCGTTTCTATTGACGGTATGCGCCACGATTACCTCGACCTGTACGACGCGCCCAGCCTGGAGGCACTGGCCAGCGAAGGTACGTTCGTTGAGCGCGTTGAGCACACCTTCCCTACCAAGACGTTTCCGAACCATTACTCCATTGCCACGGGGCTCTACCCGGCAAACCACGGTATCATCTCCAATAACATGTACGATGAGGAGCTGGGGCGCTTCAGCCTCGGCAATCGCGAGGCCGTTCAGGACGGCCGCTGGTGGGAAGGCGAGCCCATCTGGGTGACGGCAGAAACCCAGGGCTTGACAAGCCACGCCTTCTTCTGGCCCGGCACCGAGGCCGAAATTGGCGGCGTGCGTCCTACCGAATGGGTTGAGTACGACGGCAGCATCCCCGGCGAGGACCGCGTCGACCAGATCCTCGCATGGCTGGACCTCCCGGCGGAGGCGCGGCCGGATTTTATGACGCTGTACTTCAGCAAGGTGGATAGCCGGGGCCACCGCTACGGTCCGGAGCATGAGGAGGTGCGGCAGGCCCTCGCTGAGGTTGACGGCTACCTGCAACGGCTGCGGGATGGGCTCGAGGAGCGCGGCCTGTCTGATGCGCTGAACATGCTCATCGTGTCTGACCATGGCATGAGCCCGACCTCACAGGAGCGCGTCATCATCCTTGACGACTACATTGATCTGGACGATGTCCACGTGGTCGACTATAACCCCGTGGCCATGATTAACGTGCGCGATGGTCGCACCACGCCAGAGGCGCTGGTGGAGGCCCTGGACGCCGCGCCCAACAGCAGCGCCTACCTGCGCGCGGACGTGCCGGCGGCCCTCAACTTCCACGGCCACGACCGCATTCCGGAGGTCATTATGATCGCGGACGACACCTGGACCATTTCCACGCGCAGCTTTTTCGAGCGCGACCCCTCCCGCGCGGACGGCGGAGCGCACGGATACGACCCGCGCCTGGAGTCGATGCTTTCGCTGGCGATCGCGCATGGCCCCGCGTTTCACACGGCGCACACCATCGACAAGATGTACGCGATCGACTTCTACGAGACGATGACGGCCACCCTGGGCCTCGACCCCGCACCCAACGACGGCTCCCCCGAGCGCGCCCGGCAGTTGCTGCGCGATGAGTGATGGCCGCGCCTTGGCGGATGGCGAGGGCTCCTGACGTTACCCAATCCGCCGCAACTTGGCGTACTTGAGCTTCAGCTTTTTCTGGCCCACCGACTGGAAAAATACGGTGGCGGCCATCTGCTCGCCCTCGCCATCCAGGGCCTGGACCTTACCCTCGCCGAAGTGGTCGTGCTCCACACGCACGCCGGGTACAATCTCGGCGGCCCCTTCGTCATAGACGACGCGGCGGCCCGACGATGACCCGTTGCTGGCACGGCGTGTGGTTTTGCGGGTGCGCTTGGACGATGTGTTTTTTGACCCGCGCAGGTTGCGGCGGTAGTAGTGCGGGTCCACCTCGTCGTAGTCGACGGCATCACCCTCGTCCAGCGTAAAGCGGTCTTTCTGGCGCTTGATCGGCCCACCCGCTTTGGTGCGGACCACCGCGGGATCGATTTCGTCGAGGAAGCGGCTGCGCACCGCCGACTCCTGCTTGCCATACAGAAAGCGGCTCCGGGCATACGAGAGAAACAGCTTTTGCTCAGCGCGCGTGGCACCCACGTAAAAGAGGCGGCGCTCCTCCTCCAGTTGCTCCCGTTCCTGCGCGGCGCGGGAGAGCGGAAAGAGGCCCTCCTCCAGGCCACTCACAAACACAACGGGAAATTCCAGCCCCTTCGAGGCGTGGAGCGTCATGAGCGTGACCCGGTTGCCCTGCCCTTCGTCCTCGTCCAGATCGGTAAGCAGCGCCACCTCCTGCAGGAAGGTCGCCAGCGTGGCTTCCTCGGCCTGCGCGGTAAACTCAGCGATCGCGCTGATGAGCTCCTGCACGTTCTCCCATCGGCCCAGGCTCTCGCGCGTGTTTTCGTTGCGCAGCTCGTCCAGCATACCGGTTTCCTTGATGAGCGCCCGCGCCAGCTCGTCGGCCGGCATCGACTCAGCCTTGGCCGCGTGGGAGCTAATCAGAAAGCCAAACCGCTCAATGGCGTTTTGGGCGCGCGTCGAGAGCCCCGCCTCGTCAATCTGCTGAATGGCCTGCCACGCCGAGAGGCCCTCCCGCCGGGCATATTGAAAGAGGCGCTCCTGCGTTTTCGCCCCGATGCCACGCGTGGGATAGTTGATGACCCGGCGCAGGCTGGCCTGGTCGGCCGGGTTCACCAGCAGGCGGAGGTACGCCAGCACATCCTTGATTTCTTTGCGCTGGTAGAACGAGACGCCCCCAATGACGCGGTACGGAATACCCCCGCGGCGTAGCGCCTCCTCCAGCGAGCGGCTCTGGGCATTCGTCCGGTAGAGAATGGCGAAGTCGTCGTAGCTGTAGCCCTCGCGCACATGAAGGTCGCGAACGGTCTGCTCAATCTTTTTCGCCTCATCCCGCTCCGAGAGCGCCTCGATGAGCACCACATACTCGCCCTCGTGGTTGTCCGTCCACAGCTCCTTCTCGAGCTGGTCCTCGTTCTGCTTGATGATGGAATCAGCCAGTTGCAAAATCGTCTTGGTGGAGCGATAGTTCTGCTCCAGCCGTACCACGGTGGCGTCCGGGTAGTCGCGCTGAAACGACAGGATATTGCCAATGTCAGCCCCACGGAAGGCGTAGATGCTCTGCGCGTCGTCGCCCACCACGCAGATATTTTTGTGCCGCGCGGCCAGCAGCTTAGCCAGCTTGTACTGGGCGTGGTTGGTGTCCTGGTACTCGTCGATATGAAGGTACCGCCAGCGCCGCTGGTACTGCTCGAGGATATCCGGGTGCGTCTCGAACAGCTCGATGGGCTTGATGAGGAGGTCGTCGAAGTCAAGGGCGTTGGCCCGGCGCAGCGTCTGCACGTACGGTCCGTAGAGCTGCGCCGCCCGCTCCTGCGCGGCCCCCGTGGCCATGCGCTGGTAGTCTTCCGGCGACACGAGCTGGTTCTTGGCGCTGGAGATGAGCGACCGCATCGTCCGTACCTTGAACTGCTTCGGGTCGATGTTCATCCCCTTCATCAGGTTGCGCAGCAGGCGGTCCGTATCATCGGTGTCGTAGATGCTAAAATCCGACGTATAGCCGATGTGTTCGCCTTCCCGCCGCAAGAGGCGGGCGAAGGTGGAGTGGAAGGTACCCATCCACATCCCGCGGGCACTTCCGCTGCCGATGATCTGCTGGACCCGCTGCTTCATCTCGCGGGCGGCCTTGTTGGTGAAGGTCAGCGCCATTACGTCGCGCGGCTGGGCCTTGCCACGCGCAATGAGATACGCAATGCGATGGGTGAGCGTGCGTGTTTTACCCGACCCAGGCCCTGCGATAATCATTACCGGGCCATCCGTCGCCTGCACCGCCGTTCGTTGCGCCTCATTCAGGCCCTGCAGGACCTCGCGGGCGCGCCCGTCATCGGCTTCGGTCCCTGATTCGTCGCGGCGGAGTTCGTACTGACGCATGAGTTAAGATTCCTACGTGGAAAAAAATGGTAGAGGTATGATACCGGTACAGCGGCGGAAGGTACAGCCGGGCCTCATGAAAAACAGGTTTTCTCGTCCTTCTTGGCCTGAGGAGAACCAGACGGTTTATAGTCTCCTCCGCGTGTTCTATCTTAGGGCGCCTGCGTGCCCCCTGTGGTCGCAGGCTCCTTATGATGTATGATTTTTGCCCATCTCCATGCCCGAAACTCTCGTCTTCGCTCTCCGCGGCCTTCTTGGGATTGTCGTCCTGCTCGGCCTGGCCGTCCTTTTTTCGTCCGACCGGCGCAACATCAACTGGCGGCTGGTGGGCATTGGGATTGGGCTCCAGCTTATCTTCGCCTTGTTGGTGCTGAAGACCACCCCCGGCCAGGTCCTGTTTGAGGGCATTGGCGCGGCCTTCGCCGGGCTTCTGGCATTCACGTTTGAGGGCTCTGCATTTATTTTTGGGCCGCTGGGGATGGACCCCGAGCAGGAAGGCTCCTTCGGCTTTGTGTTTGCGTTTCAGGTGCTTCCCACCATCGTATTTTTCGGATCGCTGATGGCGGTGCTTTACTATGTGCGCCTCATCCAGCCGCTCGTAAAAGGCCTGGGGCGCTTTATGGCAAAAGCCATGAACATCTCCGGTGCCGAGTCGCTTTCGGTAGCCGGCAATGTGTTTATCGGGCAAACGGAAGCGCCCCTACTCGTGAAGCACTACATCGGCGGTATGACGCGGAGCGAGTTGATGACGCTGATGACCGGAGGCATGGCCAGCATTGCAGGCGGCGTGCTCGCCTCCTATATCTTGTTTTTGGGGGGCGACGACCCGGCCGCCCGGGCGGTCTATGCCTCCCACCTCCTCTCGGCCTCCATCATGAGTGCCCCTGCGGCTATCGTGATGGCAAAAATCCTGATCCCAGAAACGGGCCAGCCGGAAACGTACGGGGATGTCGAGATTGAGGTGGAGCAGGACGACGCCAACATCTTGGAAGCCGCGGCCTCCGGTGCAGCGGAGGGCCTGAAGCTGGCGTTGAATGTGGGCGCGATGCTGCTGGCCTTTATCGCGCTGATCGCGATGCTCAACTTTCTCCTCCAGTGGATCGGCAACCCCTCTATCCTTGGCGTTGAGCCGTACAACCTGAACGCCTTCATCGACAACATCTCCAATGGGCAGTTTGAGGCACTCTCGATGGAGGCCATCCTGGGTACGCTGTTCGCCCCCATTGCCTGGGCCATGGGCGTAGAAACCGCGGATATCTTCCAGTTTGGGCGGCTGTTGGGCGAGAAGATCGTGGTGAACGAATTCGTCGCGTTCGTCAGCCTGAGCCAGCTGGAAGGCGTCATCAGCGAGCGTTCCTTCATCATCGGGACCTACGCCCTCTGCGGATTCGCCAACTTTGCGTCTATCGCCATCCAGATCGGCGGCATTGGTGGGATCGCGCCGGAACGGAAGGCGGACGTCGCGCTGCTGGGCGTGCAGGCGGTCATCGGAGGCGCGCTGGCCTCCTGGATGACGGCCACCATCGCCGGGGTGCTGATCGCGTAGTGGCGCCTGATCACCCGGGCGACGGGCGTTCCCGCGGCGTCATTCAGCGGCAAAGCGCACCGTGAATCGCGACCACGCGGGGATCTCTTCCCAGCTTCCGTCCACGTTCAGCCGCGCGGCGTCCCAGCGCATCTGCGTGGTGGCGCGCATCGCGATGGCGTCGAGCGTGGGCTCCACCGACTCGATGAGCTTGATCGCCTGGGGCTCGCCGTCGGCGTTCAGGTAGACCTGCGTCACCACCCGACCGCCAATGCCCGCCTGGCGGAGGGAGTCAGGATACGAGACGGCAATGTCCTCGCCCAGTTGCAGGCGCGTCTGCGGCTCCCGGTAGTGGCGCCGGATCGTGTTGTAGGCGTCGCGCCGGTAGTCCCGCGTGGCCTCGTTGACACTGCCCTGGATGTCCATAGCCTCAATTTCTGGCGCGATGTGCTCCTGGAAGATGGCGTACACTTCCTCCGGGTTGTTGCGGAGGATAGGCTCCAGCCGCTGCAGCAGCGACGAGGTAAACTGATCCTGGAGCAGCCCCGACTGTCGCGCATCGGCCCGCGTGGCCGCCACCTCATCCACCTCTGCCGATGCAATGCCCATCGCCGATAGTGAGCTCAGGTCACGGAAGGCCTGACTGGTATCCGCATCAGCTGTCCACCATCGGTCCTCGGCTGTTTCCCAGCCCTCTGGTGGCGCGGTGGGCTCCGGCCCGCCGCAGCCGCCCATGAAGAGCAACAACAGCACCAGGGTGGGACTCAGGAAAAGCAGCAAAATACGCGACATAGACAAGCAGTGGTGAGAAAAGAAGATAGCTTCGTGCACGAAGCGCACGTGTCGTGGCACGGCTAACAGCGCCACGGCACCGCTGCACCTACGGCTCGATCAGGACCGGTGTGCCTTCGGAGACCAGCGGCCACATCTCATCCATGAAGCGATTCTCGACGGCCACGCAGCCCTGCGTCCAGTTGGTTTGGTCGCCGGTCCCGTCGCCGTGAATCTCAATCCATCCGCCCAGCCGCGTGTTCATCGGAGGCATGGAGATGTTGAGGTCGGCCTGCTTAATGCGGTCGTGCTCACGCTGCGAGATCAGCCCATCGCGGAGCCCACGCCGGGCATCCCGCGCGGTGGGATAATTGAGCACGAAGGCTTTGTAGTACTGACTGCGGGGGTTTTTACGGGCGACGTAGAACACGCCATCTGGGGTGCGCCAGTGGTCAGGCGTGGCTGTGCTGCCGCGGCGCTCTTTATCGGCGAACCCATTGTAGCCAAAATCGGCTGCGTACCGTTTGTACAGGGCTGTGCCGCGGTAGACGTAGACCTGCTTCGTGGTTTTCGACACGCGGATCCACACGTTCGACACCGCGCTGCGGGGCAGGTACCCTTTCAGCCCGCCCTCGGAGCGCACCCGTACCATCCGGCCCTGGGTATGCTCCACCCAGACGGGGTCTTGAAGCCGAAGGCGGAAGTACGGCTTCTCCCCGGCGGGGTCGCGGTACACCGTCGCCAGACGCTCCGTGACGTAGTACATGGGTTCGGCAGGCGCGGCCTCCGGATCGATATCCAGGGGCAGTTGGCCCACGGCGTGCGTGGGGGCCAGCAGAGCGATGAGCAATGCCAGGATGCTGGTCGACAGAAGAGGAACGAAGCGAGACATACGCACGGAGGGTAAGTGGGGCTACGCAGCAGCCGTAGCACGGTCAGTGTTGTGGGCGACGCACCATTCGTACGCCTCTACGACGCCTTCGGCCACGGCATGCTCCGTGACGTGGGACACCGCTTCGCGCACGGCCGAGGCAGCATTGGCCGGGGCAAATCCGTAGCCGACGGTCTGCAGCGCCTCAATGTCGCCGTTGCTATCGCCGATGTAGGCCATGGCCTCCAGCGGGACGCCCGTCAGCTCCGAGAGCCAGCGCATCGCCTGCTCTTTAGTGATGGACGGCGGGAGGACATCAATGGACACCGGCGTGTGAAACACCCGCAGCCCTGGCAGCTGCTCTGCCACGTACGCCTCCACCGTGGGCACGAGCTGCGCTACCTCCTCTACATCGGGCCCGATGACGCCGACCTGGGCGCGCTTGGCATGGTCGATCATGATGGACCGGTTTGGCACCACATCGGCCTTAAACCAGGCCTTGACCTCTGCGAGTTGGTCCTCAACGGCCGGTGTGAGCGCCGGATTCCAGGTGATGGTTGCCGAGACGGGGTCGAAGAGACCGCCGCCGCTTTCAAAGAGCACCGGGACGCGGAGCCCCAACATCTGCGAAACGGCCTCTACATAGGGGTAGGCCCGCCCAGAGCAGAGCGAGAGCGCCGGATACGAGGTGCTATGGGGAAGAGCACTCGCGCGCTGGGCCAGATTGGCCAGTAGCCGGAGGTCGTCCAGGCGGTACGGCTGATACGGCTCAGCCAGGCATCCGTCGATATCAGAGACGAAAAGAGAGATCATGAAGGAAGGCGGTCATCGAAGGAAACGGTGGCAAGCAACCGGAAACGATTGCCTCAACGAGCAGGGGGAGACATCGTTCGGCGATAACGCGGGCCATCGGCCGTGTGCCAGGCAGCGGTTTCCAGCACCTCAGGCGGTGCCAAGCGGTCCGGGACGGCCGGGTACGTGCGCCCGTAGACGTACGTAGCAAAAAACGTCCCAGCGTCGACATCTGCGCCCGAAGCCACAGCCTCTTCCAACCGCTCGGTCGAGAGCAAGGTGGTGCGGGCGTCCTCTATGAGCTGTTGCCAGAGGGCCACAAAGGCAGCCGTTCCCATCTCCTCCCGCAGCTGATGCAGGACGAGCGCCCCCCGGTTGTACAGCTCGCGATCGAGATGAGCGGCGGGGACTACCGGGTTCTCAGGGTAGAGCGGCGCTGCGGCCTGGTGGTCGGATGGTCCGTCATGTAAGGCCCGTAGGTGTTCAAGCGCCACCGCCTCGCCCGCCACATGCGCGTAGAACCAGGCGGTGAGGTACGTCGCCATCCCCTCCACCAGCCACAGGTCGCGCCAGTCGGCCATGGAGAGCGCATTGCCCACCCATTGATGCGCCAGCTCGTGCACGGCCACAGACTCGGGCGTGTGCGTCCACAGCGTTCCCGGCGCGTCGAACAGCCCAGCCTGTACGGTGGGCATCGCGGCAAACTCCATCCCGGCGTAGGGATGCGTCAGCTGTACGACGGCCAGCGACGCAAACGGGTACGGCCCGAGCAACTCTTCGAAGAACGCCACCGCCTCCGGCACCCGGTGCAGGGCTTCGGCAGCCGGTTCCGGGTCGGTGAGCAGGTGTAACGATACCGGGAGCGGCCCTGCGGCTACCTGAGCCGTATCGGAGAGCGTTGTGAATGGCCCCGCTGCAAACCCGAAGGCGTAGGTCGGCACCGGTGCGTCGAGCCTCCACCGCGTCTGGCGTTCCTCCGCGTCGCGCGTCTGGCTGACGGCTACTCCGGAGGCGATGACCTCCAGGTCGGACGGGGTGACGAGGGTGAGGTCGAGGGTCGCCGGACGGGCTGGGTGGTGTGTGCCGGGCAGCCATCCGCGCACCTCATCGGGCCAGCCATCGGTGTATACGAGCCGTTCGCCCGCATACGTCTCCTGGTTGAGCCCCATATGCGGAGCGCCCACATACCACAGGTCTACCATGAGCGTATCACGGGTGGAACGCCCGGTGGTGATCCTAATCGCATCACTCCGTTGGTCATAGGCCACCCGCTGGTTGTTGACGCGCAGGGAGTCGACGCGGAGGTTCGCAAAGCCGAGTGACAGTCCATCACCTCCACCGGTAACAGCGAGGCGCGCGTGGCCGGTCAGATGCGCCCGCTCTGCGTCCAGGGTCAGCGTCACGTCGTAATGATGCACGTGCGCCGTCGGCACGGGCACAGGCCGCGGCGCGTCGCACGCCCCCAACCAGAGCGCGCAGAGGGCAGCGAACAGCCACCCCCCTGCGCGCGCCCGTAGGTGTTGGGGTTGTTGGCACGAGGAAGCAAGCGTCACGCGTCGGTGTCGGCTGCGAACGATTCTGCGAGATCCATCACCACTTCGTCCGAGATACCCATCGCACTGAAGCCCCCATCATGATAGAGGGTCTGCATCGTCACCGCCCGGGTGAGGTCACTCAGCAGGGTTACTGTGTAGTCGGCGCAGCTCTCCGCGCTGGCGTTCCCCAGGGGCGACAGCTTCTCGCCAAAGTCGAACATGGCATCGAACCCGGCAATGCCTTTACCGGCTGTGGTGCGCGTTGGGCTTTGCGAAATCGCGTTGATGCGAATGCCGCGCTTGCCCAGCCGGTACCCCCAGGAGCGGACGATGCTTTCGAGCAAGGCTTTGGCATCGCCCATCTCGGAGTACTTTGAGAAGATGCGCTGCGCCCCGATATAGCTCAGCGCCACGATGGAGCCTCCATCCGCCATCTGGCCTGACTCCATGGCGTGGTGCACGATGCGGTGCAGGCTGATCGCGGAAATGTCGAGCGTCTTTTTGTACCACTCGTAGTTCAGCTCTTCATACGGCACATCCTTACGGACGTTGACGCCCATCCCGATGCCGTGCACGATAAAGTCGATCTGGTCGAGGTGCGTCCCAGCTTCTTCGTAGAGCGCCTCCAGATCGTCGTCACTGGTGGCGTCGGCCCAGATGATGGGGCTGTCGGTTTGGTCGGCCAAGCCATCGAGGCTGCCCAGGCGGCGCGCGACCGGGGCGTTAGACAGGACAAACGACGCCCCCTCGCGGTGGGCGGCCTCGGCAATGGTCCAGGCAAGACTCTCTTCGTTGAGCGCGCCAAAAATGATTCCTTGCTTGCCTTCGAGCAAGCCGTGAGCGGTGGACATAAGATACCTGCGTTGATAGAAAGGAAGCATGCGAAACGTGTGGCGTCAAGGTAGGCAAGAAATCGGTGGCACGCTACCCCCACCGTCCGCCCGTGCTGCGCCATTAAGGGAGCTTCAAGGAGGTCAACTGCGCTTCGACCTCTGCCCGGCGCTCCTGCAAGAACGGCGGAAGCTGTAGCGCCTCGCCCAGCGCGTCAGTAGGCTCGTCGTGCAGAAAACCGGGGACGTCCGTGGCGATTTCCACGTTGACGCCGTTCGGCTCCCGAAAGTAGATCGACCGGAAGTAGTTGCGGTCTTTCATCGTGGTGGGGCTGTGGCCGGCCGCCAGGAGGCGCTCGCGAATGACGTCGCGGTGCGCATCGTCCGCCGCGCGGAAGGCGACGTGGTGCACCGTGCCTACCCCCCAGGTGCCTTCGTGCATGTTGGGTTCGTTGTACAGGTCCACGTACTGCCCATGCGCGACGCCCGGCGCCTGAAAGCGCGTCCAGTCGCCGTCTTGCGGGGTGGACTCGACCCCGCTCTGCTCGAACCCGAGCACCTGCAGCACCTCGGCAGTCAGGCGCGCGTTGTCCGGGTGGATCGTGACGCCATGAAAGCCGCGCAACGCATGTTCGGCGGGAATATCGGCGCCCGCCCACGGCTCTACGTCCGAGGGGCCTGTGATGAGCTCCAGCGGCTGCCCATCGGGATCTACAAACTGGATCACCGTTGCGCCAAAGCGTTCCGTCAGCGGGGAACGGTCCACCTCCAGGTCATCCAGACGCTCAACCCAGAAGTCCACGGACGCCTCGGGAATGATAAAGCTGGTGGCCGTGACCTGGCCGCGCCCCACCTGCCCCTGTTGAATGCTGTGGTGGGGTTTGAAGGTCAGCACCGTGCCGGGCGTGCCGACACCATCGGCAAAGTACAGGTGGTACATCGTCGGGCCCTTAAAGACCTCCGACGGATTGTTGAAGAGCACGGTTTGCTTCACGAGGCGTAGCCCAAGGACGCCTGTATAGAAGTCGAGCGTCTGCTGCGGGTCGCTGGAGTAGGCCGTGACATGATGGATGCCCAGCACGGGGGCCTGCGTGGAGGATGGCGTAGAAGCGTCTGGCATGAGGGTATGGAGGTCGGTCGGTAGCAAAGTAACGTACCATAGCATACCAAACAGGCCGGGCAGTGGCAATGCAAGCGGCTACCCGGTCCTCCACGGATCGACCCAACGCTTTAGTCGTGCGCCACGGCGTCCGGCACATGCTCCTTGGTGGATTTGAAGCGGACGGCATCCCACTCTTCCATCGTCCGATTGAGGTACCACGAGCTGTACGTCAGGAAGGCCAGGTCGCCTGCGCCATCATGGTACAGATCGTTCTGGAAGCGACGCTCGAACGCTTGCATCACGCTGGGATCGTCGGCCTCCACCCACCGCGCGGCCGCGATGTTGACGCCCACAAGTTGAGCATCCACGTTGTACTCATTCTTGAGGCGATCCACGGTCACGTCGAACTGCAGCTCCCCGACGGCGCCCAGGATGAAGGCGCTGCCCTTGAGCGGACGGTAGACCTGAATAGCCCCCTCCTCGCTGAGCTGCTTCAGTCCCTTCGCGAGGTGCTTGGCCCGGAGGGGATCGTTGAGCTGTACTTTCCGGAAGCGCTCGGGGGCAAAGCTGGGCACCCCGGTAAACCAGAGTGGTTCATCTATCGAAAAGCTATCGCCAATGCGAATGGTACCGTGGTTATGCACCCCAATAATGTCGCCCGGAAAGGCGCTGGTCACCCCCTCCCGCTCCTGCGCCATAAACATGGTGGCGTTGTTGATGCGGAGGTCTTGGTTCAGCCGATGATGGCGCACGGTCATGCCCCGCGTAAACTCCCCTGAGCAGACGCGCACAAACGCGATGCGGTCGCGGTGGCGAGGGTCCATATTCGCCTGGATCTTAAAGACGAGCCCGGTGAAGTCATCCTCCTGCGGTTGCACCGTGCGCGTGGTCGTCTGCCGGGGCTGTGGCGGCGGCGCGATGGTGACGAAGGTATTGAGCATCTGCTTGATGCCGAAGTTGTTGAGCGCCGTGCCAAAGAACACCGGGGTCTGCTTTCCGGCGAGGTAGTCTGCTTTCTTGAAGGTAGCGCCAGCCTCTGACAGGAGGTCAATCTCAAAGAGGAGATCCTCTGCGCCTGACCCCATGAGCGTCTCAATGCGCTCCTCGACGTTCTCCGTCTCCAGCACCGTGTTTTGGGGCCCGGCGCCTTTCTGGTAACGCTGGATGGTCTCGTCTTGAAAGTTGTACACCCCCCGAAAGAGCCGCCCCATCCCCAGCGGCCAGTTAAACGGCACGGCCTGGATACCGAGCGTCTCTTCGATATCGGCGAGCAAGTCGAGCGGGGGCAGCCCGTCGCGGTCCAGTTTGTTGATGAACGTGATGATGGGCGTGTTGCGCATGCGGCAGACCTCCATCAGCTTTTCCGTCTGCGGCTCCACACCGGCCGCGTGGTCCAACACCATGATCACACTATCCACTGCCGTCAGCACCCGGTAAGTGTCTTCCGAGAAGTCTTTGTGGCCCGGCGTGTCCAGCAGATTGATTTTGCAGCCCTCGTACTCAAACTGCATCACCGAGGAGGTGACGGAGATGCCGCGCTCCTTTTCCATGTCCATCCAGTCGCTGGTGGCATGGCGCCGCGACTTGTTCGCCCGCACTTCGCCCGCCTCGTGGATGGCGCCCCCCATCAGTAGCATTTTCTCCGTCAGCGTGGTCTTCCCCGCATCCGGATGGCTAATGATGCCAAACGTCCGCCGCCGGGCAATTTCTTTCTGCAACGGCGTCTTTTTTGTCGCGACTTCCATGCGTGTGGATACAGCTAATTCAATCAATGGGACTTGGTGTATCATGCAGCCGGCCTGCTGTACGATGCAGCGGCCGTTTTGATCTATGTATGCAGGTCGGCCTGCTGCAGCAACGCCCGTGGGTAGGCTCAAACCTTCAGTCTTCGTCTCCCGATGGCCTGCCCGCCCCTGTAAATGCCGCCATCCCATGCCACAGCGTGCCTCCCGCCACGCGTCCTACAGCCTCCCCCCACTCCGACCCAAGCGTGCCGCCTGCGATAGCCCCGACGGGTCCGCCCACCTTCGGCGTTGCCACCACCGAGCCAGCCAGCATGCCAAGGCTCACACCAAACGTGGCCCCGACAAGGCGCCCGCCGACAGCGCCTGCCCGGGTAGCGGCTCCGCGCCCGTCCCCATCCCGCGCGCACTGCACCGCTTCCGTCAAATCGACAAAAGCGTAGGCATAGGCCACACCTCGCGTAGCCCGCCCAACGAGTGCGCTTGCGGTCGTCCAGGGGTCTTGCAATCGTATCGTCATGCGTATCGGCCGGTTATGTAAGCTGTCGTGTAGCGAAAACGAGCGACTGTGGTATGGGTCCCTGCGATCGGCATCTTCTACTCGCCTCTCCCGCCCGTGCGGAAAGGATTCACCCACGAATTACATCAAGCATTCGACATGTTGCCGTGTAGTCAGCTATATTTTAACATAATAAGTTTATCACAAAGCTCCTTCTCTTTATGCGGCGCGCCCATCATTTTTATCTCCCCCTATTATGGATCACCCTGCTGTTGATCGGCTGCGAGGCCCCCGACACGGACGCCACAACCAACAATGGCGCCGATGACCCCGACACCTGGGAGGCACGCACGCTGGACTCTCAGTACGAGGCGATGCGGCTCGACCGGATGGTGGCTGACCTTGAGCATCCCTGGTCCCTCGCGTTTCTGCCCGATGGCGACATGCTTGTGACCGAACGTCCGGGGCGTCTGCATCGGGTGCAGAATGGCGAGCCTACCGAAATCCAGGGCTTGCCCGATATACGTGCCCATCGGCAGGGCGGTCTGATGGAGGTAGCGGTGCACCCGGCGTTTGAGGAGAACCAGATGGTATACCTCACCTATTCGAAACCAGCCCCGGATGACCCAGAGAACACAGCAACCGCGCTGGCCCGTGGGGTCCTTGATGGCCATACGCTGACCGAGGTGGAAGACCTGTTCGTGCAGAACCAGTACTCCTCCCCCGGGCGGCACTACGGTTCACGCCTGGCCTGGCTGGACGACGGTACCCTGCTGATGAGTATCGGCGACCGCGGCACCACCCCCCCGCGTGCGCAGGATACGGAGGATCATGCAGGAACACTGCTTCGCCTGACCGCGGATGGTGGCGTGCCGGCAGACAACCCCTTTGTGGATGATGACAGCGTAGCCGATGAGATTTTCTCCTATGGCCACCGCAACATTCAGGGACTGGTGGTAGACCCTGACGACCAGACCATCTGGGCCACCGAGCACGGCCCCCGCGGAGGCGACCTCCTGCACCGGGTCGAGGCTGGCCAGAATTACGGCTGGCCTGTGGTAACCCAGGGGCTTGATTACGGCACGCAAGAGCAATTTCCCGATGCCGAGGCGCGGTCAATGGAGAGTATAGAAGATCCGTTCTACGAGATGCTGCCTACACACGCCCCCTCGGGCCTGGCACTCGTTACACACGACGCGTTCAAGATGTGGCAGGGCGACCTTCTGGCCGGTGGACTGAGCGCGCAGCGCATCCGGCGGCTCGTGACCACGGACACAGAGGTGATTCACGATGAAGAGCTGCTACTGCAAGAAATCGGGCGCATCCGGGATGTGCGGGAAGGCCCGGAGGGCGATATCTTCGTGCTCACCGATCATTCAGATGGCGCGCTCTATCGCGTGTCGCCGGCCGAGTGACCGCGCACCCATGGCCTCGCCATGATCAACAGCCGTCGGTGCCTCGTGCACCGGCGGTTTTTTTATTGTGGAGTACCTGAGACCGTGTCCAGGTCCCAGACCGTGCCTGCTGGCCCGGCGTTGTGAACCGGTGTATCGCTGAGCACCTGCGTCTTTCCCCAGCTGCCGTGAATGTGGCCACAGACGCACAGGGGCAGGTCCTTCGCTTCGATCGTCTCCCGCACCGCCTGGCTTCCCAGGTGCTCCCCACGCGAACTGATATCCACGACGCCCTGCGGTGGGGAATGCGAGACGAGCACGGCATCCGATGGGCAGTCCTGGAGCAACGTGCGGGCTTCCTCTTCCGTGAAGTCCCAACTCCAGGCGCCGAATGGCGTAACGGGGATGCCGCCGCCAATGCCAAAAAAGGGAATACCCTGCACCGTGGAGCCGGAGCCATGCAGCACCCTGGCCGCGGGCCAGTCGGCACAGGCCGCCCGTAGCTTCTCCAGCGGCTCCGCATTGCCTGGGACCACCACCGTGGGCGTTTCAATCGTGCGTAGGATGTCGATGGTGGCCGCAAGCCCGCGCCCCATGGCACAGAAGTCCCCAGCGCCAACGACCACGTCCACGTCGGCCGCCTTTTCAACGAGCGCGTGGGCCGCGGCATGATCGGTGTGCACGTCGCTAAAAAGAAGCAGGGAGGGCATACGAGGCGGTGGTCTCTACAAAAAGCAGTGCGAGGGGCAAGCGGACGCTTTTCCCGTTTTAACCGACATGCCCACGTCCGGCGTGCGCTCGGGCGTAGCCTCAAAGGTCCCGAGGCATCAGGCTATATCGGCGTGATTACAAACAGGATCACATGCGCAAACGTCACAAAAAAGAAGACAAGGTAGGCCTGATACGTCAGTAGGAACCAGTTAAAGCATGAGCGCAGAATCGGGTCTTTCGTTTCTGCTGCCGAAACCGCGTCGGCCTGTTGCTGCAAGTAGCGTGAGTGACTCAGTTGGCGGGTGCGGCCCATCACCCAGCCAAACACCTTCAGGTTATACGTTACAGCCAGCGACCAGACCAGCTTGAGACGTGCCCACACACCGTGCTCCGCGCGAAACCACCGACGGTGGTGGGTAAGCAGGCGGTAAGCCATCCGCACAAACAGGCCGAACGAGAGCACCCCAAAGACCGCGATGGTGAGGTAGGCGCCCAGAAGAATCGGGTCCAAAAATGAAGCCATGGCTTTGCGCGCAACGACCGGTTAGTGCTTGATTTGCTTACGCTTACAACGTATCAAACCTACACAACCCGACCCATTATCCACGCCCTGCAGTATGTAACACTGATGCAACAACTACAGATCGCGCTGTCAGACGTGCCTGTATCCGCGCCCCGAACACCCGCCCCAAGAGTGCACCCGGCGTGCTCGGAGCCTCCTTACCGACGACTCTCCCCCGAAGGTGACCCTACCGCATCTACTGTAGCCGGCGACTCATCTTTCTCTTGCTTTTTCACGGGCCCCCCTGGATACGGGCGACGCGGCGGATGATACCCGCCTCCTCCCCCGCCCCCACGCCCTCCGCGCAGGTACAGCATCAGGAAGGTCACGAGAAAGAACAGCACAAGAAGCAGGATAAACTTCATGACGGAGCGCCTGCAGTGAGTAAGGGATGGGAAGACCATCTGAGGACGTCGTAGAAACGATGAGCGATGCCCGATGTTCGGGCCGCCCGGGTCATCTCGCGCCTTCTGAAACACCGCGGGATGCCCCTCCATCCTGCCGTTTGCCTCAACGCAGCGGCTCGATGGCGTCCGGTGCAAATTCGCGATCTACCACATCGTCGTGCGGCAAGCTGCCCCGGTGCGACCGCAGGTACACGAACGGGGTATGGTGCAGGAAATTGGATACCCGCCCGGTGTAGATGTCTGCATAGCGCTCCACCTGCCGGGCAAAGTGGCTTTTTTCCTTCCCTGTACGCATGAGCACGCCCCAGTTGGGGTTCATCATGCGCCCCGACTCGCGAGCGATCGGGGCGATTTCGGCGTCGAGGCCTACCAGGCGCTCGCGGAGGTCGCGCATCTGCTGTTCCAGCGTCTCTGGGTCGCCATTGCTGTGCGGGCCGTACTGCGCCCGGATGCGCTGCAGGCGCAAACGCAACGCGGAAAACTCCGCCTCCAGCGTTTCCTTCTCCTCCATCAGCGCCGAGAGCGTGTGCTGCCGCTCGGTGAAGGCTGCGAGGGTCGCAATCTCATCTTCCAGCTCCCGGACGATCAGCGCCGTTCGCCAGCGCAGCACGTTTTTGGAGACGTTGACATCTACGAAGAGGTGGTCGCCAACGTACAGGATTTCTTCGCCCGAAAGCCCGAGCGTCCGCTCCACCAGTGCCGCGTTCCCGCCGACGTACACCTCCCCCTCATGTAGCAACCCTGGTTGCTCGCGGAGCATGCCGTCTTCCGATACGACGCGGAAAGCGGGTGATTGGCCAGAGAAAAACGATGGCTTCCGCGCGCCGACAATCGCGATGTCGAAGAGCTGGCGCCAGGTCATATCGCCCGGCAAGAAAGCATCAAAAGCATACTGAAGCATCGGGGCGGCGTAGCTCCACTCCGAATTTGTAATGAGGAGCAACTTTTTGCCGGCTTCCTTCTGATCCAGGAGCGCCAGCGGCATGTCCTCGTCGAGGTCCACGAAGCGGTCGGGCTGTGCGATGATTTCCTCTTTCAGCCGTCCCTCCATGTGGGCCTGGTCGAGGGTGCGACGCACGCGCTCGTAGAGGTCGCCATACCCTATGGAGCTGCCCAGGTGGCCGTCATCCAGCAGCTCAACCAGCTGCATATACATGCATGCCTCAGAGATGGCAAACAGCGTATTCAGGAAGATCCACCGATCCTCCCGCAGGTCGATAAGCGTTCGCTGGTACGTCTCGCGTTGCGCTTCGAACGACAGCGGCTGCGTCCCGTGAAAGGCGCGCTTGACGTAGCCAAAGCGATTGGCCTTGACGATGTTACCCGCCTCGCAGTCGATGATGAGTCCCCGGATCGCGAGGTCGGGGTCGAAGGTCAGGTTCTCCACCGGCCAGCCTTCCTGCTGCAGGCCCTCCTTGATGAAGGCATACGCCCGTTCTTCCCAGGCCCGCATGTGGTAATGAATGAGCGTGTAATCCATGTCGTACCCAATCGCCTCAATCCGGCGCAGGTTGAGGGTACGGTTACAGTAGAGGCCCCGAACGGGGTCGATGGATGTGGTCATGGGCAGTGGGGCAAGTGGAGGAAGAGGCTAACGGCGTTCGCGGTTGGGGCGGTAATCCAGCGGCAGCTGATAGCACACGGGCGTGTTCGCCCAGGCTCCCTGGCGTTCGATGGGACTGCCGCTCACGACATGGCCCTGGAGCGTGAGCCGTGTTGGGGTTTCCCGTATCTCATAGTACGATACGGGCCGGCCCTGCGCATCGGTGGATCCCACGAAGTCGCGGGCATACGCTCGCTGCAGCCCGGCCCGGCTCCGGTGGACAATGCGTCGCACCCCTTCGGATTCAAACGCCACGAGCGCTGAATCGGGACTGTAACTAAACACCCGTTCAGGGTTACGCAACTCGGCCCAGTCTTCGATGAGACCGCCCCCGCCAGCGGCACCGGCCAGGCCCCGGCTTTGCTCTGCGCCACCCACCGGAATTTCATGATCCAGCCCTTCTCGATACACGCGCCCTTCAACGAGCGCAGCAAGGAAATGGGGAAAGGATCCGATATAGGCCTCCTCTCGGGCTTCCTGCGTCTCCACGGTGGCTTCACCCTGCGCCGTAAACTGCTGGTGCACCTCTGCTTGGCGGTTGAAGCCGTTGGGCGTTTCGTTGATGACGACGCGGTCCACAAAGAGCTGCACGTTGTATCCAAGGCGATCGTTCGACACGTAGACCGGCTCTGCACTCTCGACGCGCAGGTTGCCGTCGCGGTCGATCCTGGTGTTCAGCACGTCGGGGTTTTCGAGCGTGCACTGCTCATGGGTGCCGAGGTATAGCTGCGCAAACTGATCGATCGCGGCAGCATGAGAAGCCTCTCCTTCCAACGAATGGTCGGCTGGAAGCCCGCTCGCATCACCAGCTTCAAGCGGCCCGGGGGAAGGTAGGGGTGCGGAGGTCGTGCGCGCTGCGCTGGCACGGGGTGCCATCGTCACGCGCAACGTGTCCGCTCCCTGCCGGGCAGGGTCTACAAGTAGTGCGCCCAACTCAAACTCTGGATGGAAGAACACGACACGCTGCGTGCCAACCCCGACCCCTGGCAGCCGAAATGTGCCGTCGGCTCCTGAGGCGTCACGGACGGTGGTCTGGTCAACAAACACCGTGACGTCCTCGATAGGCTCATCGGCGGTGGAGCGCACCTCACCAATCACCGTCGAGTTGACGCCCTGCGGGGGCGCCACCGAAGTCCCACTGGAGGCACAGGCCGAGAGGAGAACCGCAAGGGCAACCGCCAACAGCGGCGGCAGCCCAGTTACTGAGAAAAAACGCATCGGGGACAAAACGGGATGTACAAAAGATACCGTGGGGCTCGGCCTACAGATAGAGCGTGCCCACGTTATGATAGCCCGTGTTTAAGCTTGTTTGCTATGGTCTGTTTCCCGCCGCTCCCCGGTCGTATGCCGATGGTGACGGTCATTCGTCATCGAGGCGAGGCCCCTGAAAAAGCTGCCTGCCCCGGTGCAGGGTCAGCTCGGAGGCCGTCTCGCCGTTTCGGGTAAAGACCAGGCGGATGCTCGGGTCGGCGTGGGCTAAAAAGACGCCCCCGCCCTGGGCCATCAGCCGGAAGGCGGGCTGGCCATCCCGCTGTGCCCAAAGCACCTCCTCATGTGAGAACACGCGGATGTTTAGCGGGCCGATGGCGTAGGTCCCCTCATACGGCCGGCGCTCCTCTGCAGAAAGCCCCAGGTCCATGGGCTGTGTGGCCGGCGCTGCGTTCAGCAACAGGCGCGCGATAGCTTCTTCTACCTGAAACGCAGCGGTACCCTCGGTATTGGCCAGTACAACGAGCGTCCACCCTTCCTCTGGGAAGTGCCCCCACTGCGCGGCGAACCCGTTGATGCCCCCGCCGTGCCCAATGTAGGCACGGCCAAAACGCTCAGTAGCCTGTAGCCCGTAGCCATACCTCACCATATCGCCGGCGGTGGTGATGGTGGGGGTGCGCATGGCTTCATACAGCGCATCGGAAAGCACCGCACCGGTCTGAAGCGCGGCCATCCACGCCAGCAGGTCGCGAACGGACGAGCACAGCGCGCCGGCCGCGAACGGCTGCGTCATGCTAATGGCACTCGCCGGCTGCGGGGATCGAGCGAAGGGCGATGGGCGGTATCCCTGTGCGTGGGTAGGCCCATCGGGAGCATCGGGGCAGTACTGGGTGTCCGTCAGGCCTAACGGCTCGAAGAGGCGTGCGCGAAGCGCCTCTGCATACGAGCGCCCCGTACGCTCCTCAATCAGGAGCCCCAGCAGGTAGTAGCCCGAGTTGGTGTAGCTGTACGCTGCCCCCGGTGCAAAATCCAGGCTATCACCAGCGATCTGCCCGAGCATCTCGTCGTGCGAGCGCGCCTCAGCCGTTTGCCATGGATACTCGGGCCGGTTGGTGTATGAGGGAATGCCAGAAGTGTGGTTGAGTAACTGCGCTATGGTCACGCGTTGCCCGTGCGTTGGCGCCCCTGGCACATAGGTTCGGATATCATCCTCCAGGGCCAGGCGTCCCTCGTCGACCAGTTGCAGCACGACCGACGCCGTGAAGGTTTTGGTCAGCGAACCGATGCGGAAGATGGTGCTATCGGTGGCGGGTATCGTGGCGTCCAGGTCAGCCATTCCGTAGCCGCGCATCAACACCGGCACCCCGTCCTGAGCGACGCCAATGCTCAGGCCTGCCACCGGGGGCACACCTGCGAGCGTTCCCTCCAGCGCGCCCTCCGCAATCGAGTCGATCGCTGCGACGTGGCGCTCGTCCCAGCTTTGTCCCATGGCCGTGGACGCACCGAGCGTGCTGAGGAGGAGGGCGACGGATAAACGGCATACGATGGACGCAAGAGGGAGGGACATGGCAGGAGCAGACAGGTGGGCGGACGCCGGAAGTATCGCGCAGCGCATGGCGAGTTAAAATACAACGTCCAATTTCCGGTGTCGTGCGCAATTCCACGGTCCGGAAGATCACCTTTGGCGCATCATACGGGCCAGCGTAAACGGACGCATGCGTTTACGCCCCTGCCATACGGGCACCAAACGACAGTAGCAGACAAAGCCAAGCCCCTGCCCGCACCGACGTGCAGACAGGGGCTTGTATGGCGGAGGGAGAGGGATTCGAACCCCCGGAGCCCCAGAAGGGCTCAACGGTTTTCGAGACCGCCCCGTTCGACCGCTCCGGCATCCCTCCAGCGCTATTCTTCTCGTTGGGCGGCCGGTCGGTTCCACGGTTAACCGCGGCTTCACGCAAGCAGATCATCGATCACGTCTGCCGCGGCCTGGAGGGCATCGGGCAACTGCTTGGGTTGGCGCCCGCCAGCGGTGGCCAGTCCGGGTCGTCCGCCCCCGCCCCCGCCCACACGCTTGGCCAACGAGCCCACCAGCGTGCCAGCCGGCAGGCGGTCTTTCAGATCGTCAGTTACGGCGCATACGAGGTACACTTTCTCACCCTCAGGGTCTACCGTACCCAACACGCCAACCGCCTCATTGGGGAGGCGGCCGCGCAGCTCCTGGCCGAGGGCCCGCAACGCGTCCATGTCGGTGGAGGCCACCTGGCCCGTGACCAGCGTGACGGGACCTACGGTCGTGCTGTTTTCCAGAAACGTATCCAGCTGCTGCGCGAGTTGTTCATGCTGCAGCGCCTCTACGGTCTGCTCCAACGATTTACGCTCATCGAGCAGCGCAGCCACTGCTTCATCCAACGGTCGCTGCAGGGACTTGAACTGGGCCCGGGCCTGCTCCAGCTCCTGCACCTGCGCCTGCGTGTAGCGGAGCGCGGCGGGGCCGGCCACGGCTTCCACCCGGCGCACCCCGGCGGCTACCGAGCCTTCAGAGGTCAGCCGGAACAGTCCGATTTCGCCGGTGGCCTCTACATGCGTGCCGCCGCAGAGCTCCATCGAGAAGTTCGGGTCGAACGAAATGACGCGCACGGCATCCCCGTATTTCTCTCCAAAAAGCGCAATGGCGCCTCGGTCGATGGCTTCTTCATATGAGACGTTCCGAGCTTCGTCCTTGGGAATGTTGCGCTGGATGGCCTCGTTCACGCGCGTCTCAATGGTGTGTAGCGTTTCGTCCGGGACCCCCTCAAAGTGGCTGAAGTCGAACCGCAGGCGATCGGGGGCAACGAGGGAGCCCTTTTGCTCCACGTGGGTGCCGAGCTCCTGGCGCAGGATGGCGTGCAGCAGGTGCGTGGCGGTGTGGTGCTTCTGAATGCGGCGGCGGCGCTCAGCGTCTACCACCGCACGTACGGGGGCTTCGGTGCTCTCGGGCGCCGCATCAACCCGATGCACGATCTGCGCGCCGTGCCGCTGTGTGTCCAACACCTCAAGTGTTTGTTCACCTACCTCAAGTATCCCCTGATCCCCGACCTGACCGCCAGATTCGGCGTAAAACGGGGTTTTGTCGAGCACGACATGGTAGGTGGTCGTGTCGTCGTGCTG
>LKNB01000033.1 GCA_001564055.1 Rhodothermaceae bacterium Tc-Br11_B2g6_7 | reverse complement strand
GGGCGACAACACGCAGTTTAAGGTGAAGCTGATCCAGCCGGTGGCGATGGAGCCGGGGCAGCGGTTTGCGATCCGGGAAGGCGGGAAGACCGTCGGCGCGGGCGTGGTCACCAAGATCCTCGACTAATTGACGTTTGATTGACTACATCGTAGCGGCGGGCGCACGGCTCGCCGCTACCTTGTTCACTGAAAGAGACGGTATATATGGCTACGCAGCAGAAAATTCGCATCAAACTGAAGTCGTACGATCACACGCTGATCGACAAGAGCGCGGAGAAGATTATCCGCACGGTAAAGTCGACCGGCGCCGTGGTCAGCGGTCCCATTCCGCTACCGACCAAGAAAAAAATCTATACCGTGCTGCGGAGTCCGCACGTGAATAAGAAAAGTCGAGAGCAGTTCGAGACGCGCAGCCACAAGCGCCTCATCGATATTCTCTCGACGAGCAGTAAGACGGTAGATGCCCTGATGAAGCTGGAGCTTCCCAGCGGCGTCGACGTCGAGATCAAAGTGTAAATTTTTAAGCTGTCGCGGTAGAACGCAGGCTTACCAATCCGGTCGCACAGGCGGCCTACAAACCAACGGATTGCAATGAGCGGCATGATAGGTAAGAAAATCGGAATGACGAGCATCTTCGACGATGCGGGGAATAACATCCCCGTGACGGTCATCGAAGCGGGGCCCAATGTGGTCACGCAGGTGAAAGATGCCGACGGTGCGGACGGCTACGAGGCTGTGCAGTTGGCCTATGGCGACAAGCGCCCGTCCCGCACTCCCATGGCCATGGAAGGCCACTTCGAGAAGGCCGGCAGCGGCCCCAAGCGTAAGGTCAGAGAGTTCAGCAAGTTCGACCGCGAGGTGGAGCTCGGTGATGAAGTCATCATCGAAGACCTCTTTGCCGAAGGCGATCGGGTAGACGTGGTAGGCGTCTCGAAGGGGAAAGGCTTCCAAGGCGTCGTGAAGCGCCACGGCTTCAGCGGCGTGGGTATGAAGACCCACGGCCAGGGCGACCGCGAACGGGCCCCGGGCTCGATTGGCGCCTCGTCCGATCCGTCTCGCGTGTTCAAGGGGATGCGCATGGCGGGCCGCATGGGCAACCAACGCACCAAGACGAAAAACCTTCAAATAGCACGCCTTATTCCGGATCAAAACCTGATTCTTGTGAAGGGCAGCGTCCCTGGGCACAAGGGCGGGTTTGTGGAAATCTACCGCAAGCCTACCTCTTGAGCCAGCCGCACCCTCTCTGCCCGATTAGCTATAGACCTGTACGAGCGATATGGAACTGAGTATTTATACATCCGAAGGCACAGCCAGCGATCGCACGGTCGCGCTCGATGCCAGCGTGTTTGGCATCGAGCCGAACGACCACGTGTTGTGGCTTGACGTCCGCCGCATTCAGGCTGCCGGACGCCAGGGCACAGCCAAGACGAAGGAGCGCAACGAAGTACGCGGCAGTGGCCGCAAGCTCTATCGTCAGAAGGGCACGGGCATGTCCCGCGCCGGCGATGCCAAGTCGCCCATCCGGAAGACTGGTGGGCGCGCTCACGGTGCCCGCCCGCGGTCCTATGACCTGCGTCTTTCGAAAAAGACACGGCAGCTGGCCCGGCGCTCCGCGCTTACTTATAAGGCTGCCGACGAGGCGCTGTACGTGACGGAAGGTATTACGCTGGAGACGCCGAGCACCCGCACTGTCCGCGACCTGCTCGAAGGTCTGGGCGTGGCGGGTAAGAAGGTGCTCATCCTGACGGCGGAGCATCATCCGGTGCTGTACCGCTCCAGCAAGAACCTACCGCGCGTAACGGTTAAGGAAGCCCGCAACGCATCGACCGTGGAGTTGCTGGATGCCCAAGCTATTGTTCTTGAAGAAGACGGCCTCTCCACGCTGACCGACCTTCTGCGCACGGAAGAGGCTCCGGCCCCAGCAGCCGCGTAGAGCCGCCCGCGCCCTGTACCCATTTGACGACCGACACGCGTTATGAGCAACGATATTCTTATCCGTCCCCTTGTGACGGAAAAACTCACCTACCAGATGGCCGAAGGCAAGTACGCCTTTGTCGTCAAGTATGACGCCAACAAAGGGCAGATCAAGCGAGCGATCAAGGCACGATACCCGGGCGTCAAGGTGCGGAAAGTGAACACGATGATTCAGCGGGGCAAGCGCCGCTCGCAGCAAACACGGCGCGGGATGGTCGTGGGCCGCACCTCCGCCTATAAAAAGGCGATCGTGACCATCGATCCTGATGGCGAGCAGATTGACTTCTTTGAGCAGGTATAACCCACCTTACGATATTCCCTTCGCACTCTACTTTTTCTACAGGGCGCAAAGTGCAGAGCGAAGCTGCACAGGTAAGCCCTACAGATACCCAACTTTGTTATGGCTGTACGAAAACTAAAACCTAATACGCCGGGGCAGCGCCAGCGCTCGGTGGCGGACTTCAGCAAGCTCACCAAGAAGAAGCCAGAGCGCGCATTGCTGGCCCCGCTGAAGAAGAAAGCGGGCCGCAACAGCGACGGCCGAATGATGGTGCGTCACCAAGGCGGTGGCCACAAGCGCCGCTATCGCATCATCGACTTTAAGCGCGACAAGTTCGGTATTCCGGCGAAAGTGGCGAGTCTGGAGTACGACCCGAACCGGTCCGCCTGGATCGCCCTGCTCGTGTACGCTGACGGTGAGAAGCGCTACATCATTGCCCCACAGGAAGTCAGTGTGGGCGATACCGTGATGAGCGGCACAGATGCGCCACCCGAGCCGGGAAATGCCAAAGCGCTGGAAGACATCCCGCTGGGTACGAGCGTGTTTGCCATTGAGATGAAGCCCGGTAAAGGTGCGCAGATTGCTCGCTCCGCCGGGACGTATGCGCAGATCACCGCGCGTGAGGGCAAGTACGTGACGCTGAAGCTGCCTTCTGGTGAGACGCGGCTGTTGCTGGGTACGTGCATGGCCACGATTGGCACCACGAGTAACCCGGAGCACATGAACCTGGAGCTCGGCAAGGCTGGACGCAGCCGCTGGCTCGGCATCCGTCCGAAGACGCGTGGTGTAGCCATGAACCCGGTCGACCACCCCATGGGCGGCGGCGAAGGTCGCGCCTCCGGTGGCCATCCGCGCTCCCGCAAGGGCGTGCCGGCCAAGGGCTTCAAAACGCGCACCCGCAGCAAGAAATCCGACAAATACATCGTTCGGCGGCGGAACGAGAAGAAGTAGTCTTCCGCCGGGCGCCCCCGCTGGCGCCTCCTCCGCTATTCGCGACACGCTTTACCGTATCCGCACGCACCCATTATGGCACGATCACTCAAGAAGGGACCTTTCGTCTACTACAAGCTGCAACGCAAGGTAGACGAGCTAAATAAGAGCGGCAAAAAGAAGGTGGTGAAGACCTGGAGCCGCGCGTCGATGGTGACCCCCGAGTTCGTGGGGCATACGTTCGCCGTGCACAATGGCAAGCAGTTCGTTCCGGTGTACGTCACCGAAAACATGGTCGGCCATCGTCTTGGAGAATTCGCCCCCACGCGCGTCTTCCGAGGCCACGCCCTTGCTCGCAAAGACCGCCGCGTGAAGCGGTAGCTGCTGCGCCCCTCGCTGAAGTTGAATGGGCCGTTTGCGCCCGCCAGACCCTTAGTATCATGGAAGCACGAGCCATACAAAAATATATTCGCAGTTCACCGCGCAAAATGCGCAAGGTGGTGAACGCCGTGCGTGGCAAGTCCGTCGCGGATGCGTTGAGCATCTTGCACTACCAGCCACACAAGGCCTCCAAGCCGGTCGAGAAGACCCTGCAGTCGGCGGTCTACAACATGATTGACCAGAACCCCGATGAGCGGATTGAAGAGGAAGGGTTGGTCATCAAGGAGATTCGCGTGGACGAGGGGCCGATGTTTAAGCGCTTTCGTCCGGCGGCTCGTGGCCGTGCGGCACCCTACAAGAAGCGGACGGCACACCTCACCGTAGTGATTGCCACGGTGGACGCCGTTGAAGATGCGGCTGCCGCCTAAGCTAAGCGCTCGCGCAGCGCCCCTGCACCCCTTTGCATCACATTTATTGCACACGAGATAACGGAGTCAACCCTTGGGTCAGAAAACACATCCCACCGGATTTCGCCTTGGCATCATTAAAGGCTGGGATTCGAACTGGTACGCCGAAAATAACTTTCCGGAAAAGCTCGTCGAGGACGAGGAGGTGCGGCAGTACCTCTACACACGCCTGAAGCGGGCCGGCCTTAGCCGCGTCGTCATTGAGCGGACGCCAAAGCGCGTCATCCTGACGCTGCACACGAGCCGCCCGGGCGTGGTCATTGGCCGCGGCGGAAGCGAGGTAGAGAAGCTCCGCGAGGAGCTGAAGCGCCTCACCGACAAGGATATCCAGATCAATATCAACGAGATTAAGCGGCCCGAGCTGGACGCCAGTCTTGTGGCGCAGAACATAGCGCAGCAGCTGGAGGGACGCGTGTCCTTCCGCCGCGCGATGAAGCAGGCCATCACGGCTGCGATGCGCATGGGCGCGCTGGGTATTCGCATCCGCGTGGCCGGCCGCCTCGGCGGTGCCGAAATGGGCCGCATCGAACAGTACCTGGAAGGCCGCGTGCCGCTGCACACCATTCGCGCAGACATTGACTTTGCCAAGTCGACCGCCTTCACGATCTACGGTACGACTGGTGTAAAGGTGTGGATTTACAAGGGCGAGATCCTCGGGTCCCCCGACCTCAGCCCGAACGTACAGGCGCAGCGCCAGCAGATGAAGCAAATGAAGGAGCCGGAGCAGCGCCGTCGCGGTCGCCGCGGTGGCCGCCGCCGATAAAACCACGCGGCGCCACAGTGCGCCTTATACTTTCGCCAGAACCTTAGTGCCGGCTCCCGCCGGCCACGACCATAGAACGCCTACTTTCCCATGTTACAACCGAAACGCACCAAGCATCGCAAGATGCAGAAAAGCCCGTCGAAGGGTAACGCGACCCGCGGAACGCGCATCGCGTTTGGCGACTTTGGCATCAAGACCCTTGAGCACGGGCGCATCACCAGCCGCCAGATCGAAGCGGCGCGTGTGGCGATGACCCGCCGCCTGAAGCGCGTAGGGAAGGTGTATATCCGCATCTTTCCCGACCGGCCCGTAACCAAGAAGCCGGCTGAGGTGCGCATGGGGAAGGGGAAAGGCTCTGTGGAGCACTACGTAGCCGTGGTAAAGCCCGGCCGCGTGCTGTTTGAGATCGGTGGTGGTGTGAGTGAAGAACTGGCGCTGCAAGCGCTGCGCCTGGCCGCCGCAAAACTGCCGGTCAAGATTAAGTATGTGATTCGCCCCGACTTCCAGCCGGAAGAGCCCAAAAAGAAGCAGTAAGCGCGGGCCTTCCTGCTCTGCCTCATCCCTGAATTCCGTGTTTTACGACGTGCTGCTATGAAAGCCGAAGACATTAGAGACTTTAACACTCGCGAGATCACCCAGCGCATAAAGGAGGAGCAGGAGCAGCTCAGCCAGCTTCGGTTTCAGCATGCCGTCGCTGGGCAGCTGGAGAACCCGCTCGTGCTGCGCCAGAAGCGCCGCCTGATCGCGCGACTCAAGACCATCCTGCGGGAGAAGCACGACGCGGAAGCGACCGCTGACGCGTAGGTACCCCCGCACCCCTGTACCCTTTTTATTCATGTAGTTGGTGAGGTAACGGCTCACCAAGCAACCCAAGAGTAGAGTTATGGCCGACGAACAAACCGCCGCAACAACCCGCAACGCCCGTAAGACCCGTGTAGGCGTGGTCGTGAGCGACAAGATGGACAAGACCGTGACGGTCGCCATTAAGCGTCAAATCAAGCACCCCATTTACAGCAAGTTTATCAAGCGCACGACGCGCCTGATGGCCCACGATGAGGAGAATACCGCTGGCGAGGGCGATACGGTACGCGTAACGGAGTGCCGCCCCTACAGCAAGCACAAGCGGTGGCGCCTCGTGGAAGTTATTGAGCGCGCCAAGTAGTGTAGCGCGTGCCATCTGCTGCCGGGCCCAGTGGCCCGGCGCCCCCCGTTGTCGATTTTAACCCCCGCAAGGCGATAGACCCATGATACAGCAAGAATCCAGACTTAACGTAGCCGACAACAGCGGCGCGAAAACTGTGCAGTGCATTCGCGTGCTTGGTGGCACGGGCCGCCGCTATGCCCGGGTGGGCGACAAAATTGTCGTGAGTGTCAAAACAGCCATCCCCGGTGGTAACGTCAAGAAGGGCACCGTTTCCCGCGCTGTTGTGGTGCGCACGAAGAAAGAGTACCGCCGCCCCGATGGCTCCTACATTCGGTTTGACGAAAACGCGGCTGTTCTGCTGAACGATGCAGACGAGCCGCGCGGCACCCGTATCTTCGGCCCCGTGGCGCGCGAACTTCGCGACCAGCGGTTCATGCGTATTGTTTCGCTGGCCCCTGAGGTGTTGTAAGCCTCGCCCCGTTCGTGCTCCGGATCACCCAGTTCCCCATTTGTTATGCCACGCAAGTACAATACACAACGCAAGCTGCACGTCAAGAAAGGCGACTACGTGCGCGTCATCGCCGGAAATGAGAAAGGTAAAGAGGGCAAGATTCTTGTCGTCTACCCGAAGAAAGAGCGCGTGCTGATTGAAGGCGTCAACGAGCGCATTCACCATACCAAGCCTAACCAGACGCACCCCGAAGGCGGGCGTATTTCCCAGGCCGTGCCGATTCACGTGTCGAACGTGCAGCCCCTCGATGAGAACGGCGACCCCACACGGGTCGGCCGCAAGTGGGTCGAGGAGGCGGACACCGGCAAGGGCCAATGGGTCCGCTATGCCAAAACCACGGGAAGCGAACTCGACGATTAACCCGTGGATGCTCGGTGAAGGTTGCTCCGTGAGAGGAACCATGCACCGCCCACGATATTCTTACAGTCTGCCTATAGCGCCCGCTGCATCGGCGCAATCATAAACCGTACGACGAGCGATGGAACAGTACATCCCCCGACTTAAGACCCGCTACCGCGACGAAGTGGTGCCTGAACTCAAGAAAGAGTTTAGCTACGACAACGTGATGCAGGTCCCGCGCCTGACCAAGATTTGCATCAACAAGGGTGTCGGCGAGGCTGCTGAGAACCAGAAGGTCTTGGACACGGCAGTGGAGGAGTTGCGCAAAATCACGGGGCAGCACCCGACGGTTCGGAACGCACGCAAGAGCGTATCGAACTTCAAGCTACGCGAAGGGATGCCCATCGGCGTCGCCGTAACGCTCCGGGATGCGCGCATGTATGAGTTTCTCGATCGGCTGATCGCGCTGGCCCTGCCGCGCACCCGCGACTTCCGCGGGATCCCCGATCGCAGCTTTGACGGCCGTGGCAACTACACGCTTGGCATCAAAGAGCAAACGATCTTTCCCGAAATCAGCGTTGAACAGGCCGACCGTATCGACGGCATGGACATTACGTTTGTGACGACCGCCGAAACGGACGAAGAAGCCTACGCACTGCTGAAGAAGCTCGGAATGCCGTTTGTACGGCGAGAAGAAGCGACGGCCGCGTAGCCTGTAGCATTACCATTTTGTATTTACGCTAAGGAGAACCCATGGCAAAGAAAAGCTGGATAGCACGCGAGAAGAAGCGCCGGCGCATGGTAGAGAAGTACCGTGCCAAGCGTGACGAGCTGCGCGAGAAAGGCGACCAGATTGGTCTGCAGAAACTCCCGCGCAACTCCAATCCCGTGCGTCTTAACAACCGCTGCCCGCTGACGGGCCGGACGCGTGGTTTTCTGCGCGACTTCGGCGTGTCCCGCATCGCGTTCCGTGACCTCGCCCTGGAGGGCAAGATTCCCGGCGTGCGGAAGTCAAGCTGGTAGCGCCCCGATATTTTTTCATGTGTTAAGCGCTCGGCCGTTGCCGGGCGAACTGACGCAAGACCCAACGCATCATGAGTACTACCTCCGATCCCGTAGCTGACTTTCTTGCCCGCATCCGGAATGGCCAGATGGCTAACCACCGCCATGTGGATGTGCCCGCTTCCAAATTGAAGCGTGCGATGACGCAAATCCTGATGGACAAGGGCTTTGTGAAGAACTACCTGAACATTGATGATGGCAAGCAAGGGCTGCTGCGCATCTACCTGAAGTACGATCGCGGCGGTGAACCTGTCATTCGCGAGATGAAGCGCATCTCGAAGCCTGGCTTGCGCCGGTATGTTGGGGCAGATGATCTGCCTCGGGTGCGCAACGGCCTGGGTGTTGCGATAATTTCGACCTCCAGTGGTGTGATGACGGACAAAGAGGCTCGTCGCATCAACGTAGGAGGCGAAGTGCTGGCCCACATATTTTAGTTTTTCCGCGGCCCGCTTGCTCGGGCCGTTTGCGTGTGTCGCTTGATACGCGCGTTCTCCGTCTACTGCAGAGCAATCCAACTGTTATGTCCCGTATAGGTAATCTTCCGATTGAGCTTGGTGACAACGTCACCGTTGACCTGCAGCCCCATAACCACGTTACGGTAAAGGGGCCGAAAGGTGAGCTCGAGCTTCAGCTGGACCCTGAGCTGGGTGTCAAGGTGGAGGACGAGACGCTCGTCGTCACCCGCCCGTCAGACCAGAAGCGCCACAAGTCGATGCACGGCCTGTATCGCTCCCTACTCGATGGTATGGTGACGGGCGTTCGTGACGGCTACAAAAAGCAGCTGGAGATCATTGGCGTAGGCTACCGGGCCGAACTGAAAAACGGTGTCCTGGAGCTTGCGCTTGGGTATTCACACCCGATTTACTTCCTGCCGCCCGAGGGCATCGACCTGTCGGTGCAGTCGGAGCGTGGGAAGAACACGATCGTCACGGTAGAAGGCACCGATAAGCAGATGGTTGGCCAGGTGGCCGCCAAGATTCGCGGGTTGCGCCCGCCCGAACCGTACAAAGGCAAAGGTATTCGCCATGTGGGCGAGTACGTGCGTCGCAAGGCTGGTAAGACGGCTGCCCGATAGTACCGCGCGGCCCTGCGCCGTCCCTGAATTGATTTTACGCTTGACGAACTGGCTGAGACCATGGCAAAGATAAAAGATCCCCGACGCGCTCGCCGCGCCCGCGTGAAGCGCGGTATCCGAAAGAAAGTGTACGGTACTCCCACCCGTCCACGCCTCACGGTGTATCGGTCCAATATGCACACGTATGCCCAACTGATAGACGATACGCGCGGTCATACCGTGGCCTCCATGTCCACGCTGCAGGCCGACGTGGAAGGAGAGGAGCATATGGATCGGAGCTTTAACGTAGGCAAGCGCCTGGCGGAGCAAGCCCTTGAAGCTGGTTTTGAAAAAGCGGTATTTGACCGTAACGGCTACCAGTACCATGGCCTGATCAGGGCCGTAGCCGAAGGGGCACGCGAAGGCGGCCTCGATCTGTAAGCCTGGCCGACACACGGCAGACACGCGCAGTATCGGCTGTAGTCCACAGCCTCACCTTTTTGCACTGAATGCACACCCATTATGGCTCGACGTAAAGGAAAAAGAAGACGCTCTGGCGGCGGTGGCCGGCAAGACTGGAACGAACGCCTGGTAACGGTAAACCGCGTATCCAAGGTAGTGAAAGGCGGACGCCGCTTTTCATTTAATGCTGTGGTCGTGGTCGGTGACGGTAATGGCCAGGTGGGAGCCGGGCTCGGCAAGGCCAATGAAGTAGCCGACGCCATCCAGAAGGGCAACGACGATGCTCGAAAGAACCTCATCACGGTCCCGATCACCAAAACGGGAACGATCCCGCATCAGGTAATCGGCACGCAGGACTCCGGCGAGGTGCTCCTGAAGCCTGCCGCGCCGGGTACCGGTGTGATTGCTGGCGGTGGTGTTCGTGCGGTGCTTGAATGTGCTGGCCTCACCGATGTCCTCTCAAAGTCCACCGGTTCCAGCAACCCGCACAACCAGGTGGCCGCCACGATTAATGCCCTCGATCTCCTGGAAGACCCCGTCGAAGTGGCCCGTCGCCGAGGGGTCCCGCTCCGCAAGGTCTTCGAAGGGTAAGGCCCCCGCGACCATCGCCCCGCCCTCAGTGTAGGCGCGCGGCACCACCGCTGCATCGTTCAGTCTCAACACTCTGTATCATGGCAAAGCTAAAAATTACTCAGCGCCGCGGGCTCATCAAGAAGCCGCAGCATCAGCGTCGTATTGTAAAGGCGTTGGGCCTGCGTGGGCGGCACCACAGCGTCACGCTGGAAGACAATCCCCAGATTCGCGGGATGCTTCAGCGAGTGCTGCACCTCGTTGACGTTGAAGAAGTCGACGCGTAACCCTTTCATTGAATGAGGGCGGCACCGCTGCCCTCGCGACCAACCCCTGTTGTTATGGATTTGAGCAAACTGAAACCCGCAAAGGGCTCCACCCAAACGAACCGCCGCCTTGGGCGCGGTGTCGGCTCCGGTACTGGTGGCCACAGCTCCACGAAGGGGACGAAAGGCCAGCTTAGCCGCTCCGGCGCGCGCATTCCCGCCGGTTTTGAAGGCGGCCAGATGCCCCTGCAGCGGCGCCTGCCAAAGTACGGCTTCACGAATAAGAACTTCGGCACCACGTACCAGGCGGTCAACGTTTCCCGCCTCGCAGCGCTCGTAACCGACGGCCGTATCGATCCAGAGACGCCCGTGACGGTCGAGCACCTGGTGGAGATCGGAGTAGCGCAGAAGTCGCAAAAAATCAAGATCCTTGGCGATGGCACATTGGATGTAGCGCTGGACATCACGGCGCACGCGTTTAGCAAGTCAGCCGAAGCCAAGATTACGGATGCCGGTGGCTCCGTAACCCACATCGACTAACGGACGCCACCCCCCGGCCCACTCATCTGCAGAAGCTGTTACTATGGCTGGTTTTGCCGAAAACCTTCGCAACATCTGGATGATTGAGGAGCTGCGTAAGCGGATCCTCTACACCCTTGGTATCCTCATCATCTATCGGATTGGTGCGTACGTCACGCTGCCAGGTGTAGATGCTGGTGCCCTTGCTGCCGTATCCGAGCAGGGCTCGCCCACCGATCTCTTCGGCTTTTTCGACATGTTCGTCGGGGGAGCGTTTAGTGCAGCTGGTATTTTTGCGCTCGGCATTATGCCGTACATTACGGCCGCCATTATCATTCAGCTGTTGGGCGCGGTCGTTCCGTACTTCCAGAAGCTGCAACGAGAGGGCGAAGATGGGCGGCGCAAGATCACGCAGCTCACCAGGTACGGCACCGTCGGCATTACGGCGTTGCAGTCTATCGGGTACGCCATCTATCTGCGGCACGGCCCGACGGGTGATGCGATTGTGATCGACCCGACATTCTTTATGCTGACGACGGTCATCGTGCTCACCGCCGGTACCACGTTTGTGATGTGGCTCGGTGAGCGAATCACTGAAAACGGCATCGGGAACGGTATCTCACTGATCATCACGATCGGGATTATCGCGTTCCTGCCCCAGGCGTTCTTGAACGAGTTTAGTCTCCGGGTAGCGAGCGAAGGAGGGAATCTCTTCCTCTTCCTCGGCGAACTGGGCATCCTCTTGCTGGTGACGGGCTTCGTCGTTCTCGTCACACAGGGCACGCGCCGCATCCCAGTACAATACGCCAAGCGCGTGGTGGGCCGCAAAGTGTACGGTGGGACGACGCAGTACCTGCCGATTCGTGTGAACGCGGCTGGCGTGATGCCGATTATCTTTGCGCAGTCGATCATGTTCGTGCCGGCCACGGTAGCGTCCTTCTTCCCGGAAAGCCCGTTCATGCAGAACATGGGGCAGTACTTCTCCGACTTCACCGGATGGGGCTACTCCTTCATCTTCTTCTTTGTCTGCATGTTCTTCACCTACTTCTACACGGCCATCACCGTGAACCCGAAGGAGATGGCGGACACCATGAAACGGCAAGGTGGCTTTATTCCGGGCATCCGGCCAGGTAAGCAGACGCAGGAGTTTATCGATAATGTGCTGACGCGCATTACCCTGCCTGGGTCGATCTTCATCAGTTTCGTGGCGATCCTGCCTGCCATCGCCGTACAGTTTGGAATTACAGACACCATCCAGTTTGCGCAGTTCTTTGGTGGTACCAGCCTGCTTATCATCGTACAAGTGACGCTGGATACGCTGCAGCAGGTAGAGAGTCACCTGCTTATGCGTCACTACGATGGCTTCATGAAGGGGGGCCGCGTCCGCGGTCGCCGCGCGTAGCTCACTGATTCCGCCCCGTATGTTCTTTCGCCCCATGGTCCACTTAAAAAGCGCACGAGAGATCGCCAAGCTACGCGCGAGTGCCGACCTTGTAGGCCGCACATTGGCCGAGGTGGGGCGTCACATTGCGCCAGGCGTGACCACGATCGAGCTCGACTCGCTGGCGGAAACGTTTATCCGAGACCACGGGGCTGAGCCGGCCTTCAAGGGCCATCGCGCTGGTGACAACGTATTTCCCGGCTCGCTGTGCGTCTCCACAGATGACAAGGTGGTGCACGGCATCCCTGGTGATGAAGTGCTCGACGAAGGGCAACTGCTTTCAGTCGACTGCGGCGTACTCCTGGACGGCTTCATTGGCGACAGCGCGTACACGTTTCCCGTAGGAGAGATTTCGGAGGAGGCCCAAGCGCTGTGCCGCGTGACGTATGAGAGCTTACTGGCAGGTATTGAGCAAGCCCGGGTGGGCAACCGGGTGGGCGACATTGGCCATGCGGTGTCGCGGCGCTGCGAGGGTTACGGCGTGGTTCGCGAACTCTGTGGCCATGGCGTGGGGCGTGAGCTCTGGGAGGAGCCGCAGGTTCCCAATTACGGACGACCGGGCCGCGGACGTAAACTTAAGCGCGGGCTTACCATTTGTATAGAACCCATGGTCAACATCGGTACCGCCGATGTCGTGACCGACGCCGACGGCTGGACGGTTCGCACCGCGGACGGCAGCCTGTCAGCACACTACGAGCACATGGTCGCCGTCACACCCGACGGTCCAGATGTGCTGAGCACGTTTGATTATATCGAAGAACGTATCGACGCCCCTTACCATAAAGCCCCGTTGCCGAATGGCTAAAGAGAAAGCCATCGAACAAGATGGAGAAGTGCTTGAAGCGCTCCCCAATGCGCAGTTTCGCGTGAAACTGGAAAATGGCCACGAGATTCTCGGCCTGCTCTCCGGAAAAATGCGGATGCACTACATCAAAATTTTACCTGGAGATCGCGTGAAGGTGGAGCTTTCCCCGTACGATCTCTCTAAAGGCCGTATTGTATACCGGTATAAGTAAGTGCCACAGCGAACACGTTGGGGCGCTCAAGGTAATACATAGGCTCCTTATGAAAGCGCCGGCACTTTAGGCTGGCGCTTCATAGTGTACTTTTGAATTGACAAACCCTCGACCCATGAAGGTTCGTTCCAGCGTCAAGAAGCGCAGCCCGGACGACAAGATCGTTCGCCGGCACGGCAAAATCTACGTAATCAACAAGAAGAACCCGAAGCACAAGCAACGCCAGGGTTAATTTATCGCCGCCTTTAGTCAAGGGCCGGGCGCGCACTCATGCGCCCCGGTCCTTTGGCGAAGGCACAGACGCTACTCCCTTATGCCCCGTATTGCAGGCACCGACGTTCCTAACGACAAGCGCAGCGAAGTTGCGCTCACTACCATCTTTGGCATTGGCCGCTCTCGTGCCCGTGAGATTCTCGATCGGGCCGAGGTGGACTATAGCTCGCGTCCAAAAGAATGGTCTGATGACGAAACCCGACGCGTACGACGCCTCATTGAAGACGACTACCGGGTTGAAGGCCAGCTGCGCTCTGAAGTGCAGTCCAACATCAAGCGCCTGATGGATATTGGGTGTTACCGCGGTGTGCGCCACCGGAAGGGCCTGCCCGTCCGGGGTCAGCGTACGCAGACCAATGCCCGTACCCGCAAAGGGCGCAAGAAGACAGTGGCCGGTAAGAAGCAGGCTCCGAAGAAGTAACCGTACCCGTTCTATAGAGAGTATATCATGGCGAAACGACAGAAAAAAGGTGGCCGTAGCCGCGGCGTTCGTAAGAAGAACGTGGTGGTAGAAGCCAATGGCCGCGCCCACATCAAAGCCTCGTTCAACAATGTGACCATCACGCTTACGGACCAGTACGGGAATTGCATCTCGTGGTCCAGCGCGGGCAAGGAGGGCTTTAAAGGCAGCCGGAAGAGCACGCCCTACGCGGCACAGGTGGCCGCAAGCGCGGCGGCTAAGGAGGCCTATGATTTGGGGCTTCGCCGCGTAGACGTGTTTGTGAAGGGTCCAGGCTCAGGCCGGGAGTCGGCCATTCGCGCGCTGGACGGTGCCGGTCTGGAAGTCGCCAGTATTCGCGACGTCACCCCCGTACCGCACAATGGCTGCCGCCCTCCCAAGCGTCGCCGCGTGTAACGCGCAGTCGGTCGACTGGCGTCCAATTGCTTATTTAGATACACAGCACTCCATACGTTTTGCCTATTGGCAGCGTAGGCCCCCCATTGTAATCGCACATTTTTAAGCTCTGCAACATGGCTCGATATAGAGGCCCCAAACAAAAAATCGCCCGTCGGTTCAAAGAGCCGATCTTTGGCCCCAGCAAGGCGCTGGAGCGCAAGCCGTATCCGCCCGGCCAGCACGGTCGCGGCCGTCGGCGCCGTGACAGCGAGTACGCGGTGCAGCTGAAGGAGAAGCAAAAAGCCAAGTACACGTACGGGTTGCTCGAAAACCAATTCCGCAACCTGTTTGAGAAGGTGGCCCGCAAGAAGGGAAAGACGGGCGAAAACCTGCTGATCGCGCTGGAAGCGCGGCTCGATAACACGGTGTACCGGTTCGGATTTGCCCGCACCCGCCGTCAGGCACGTCAGTTTGTGACGCACGGCCACGTAATGGTCAATGACAAGATTGTGGACATCCCATCGTATCAGTTGCGTCCGGGCGACCTCGTCGCGATTCGCCCGAAGAGCCGCCGCCTCGATGTTGTGCAGGACAACGTTAATCAGAACCGGCGCTCGTTTTCATGGCTGGAAGTAGACCGGCAAGCCGTGAAGGGCAAGTTCCTCGACCACCCAAGTCGGGAGGACATTCCGGAGAATATCCGCGAGCAGCTCATCGTCGAGCTGTACTCCAAGTAATGGAGCACCGTGGCCTGGCATGGTGCCGGGCTGCGTCGCATTGGGTTTTTGCTGAACGATACCACGTATAGACTGGGCAGCTATGAGCATTTACGGAATTCAGATGCCGGAAAACGTACACGTCGAGGAGACGACCGACCAGGTAGGCCGGTTCGTCATCCAGCCGCTGGAGCGCGGCTATGGCGTTACGATCGGCAACGCGCTGCGCCGCGTTCTTCTCTCGTCGCTGCAAGGCGTCGCGGTGACTGCCATAAAAATTGATGGCGTGCAGCACGAGTTCGCTACCATTCCAGGTGTCGCGGAAGATGTCACGGACATCATCCTCAACCTGAAGGGGGTGCGGTTCAAGACCGAAGAGACGGTGGATACCAACATCCATTTGACGCTGGAAGGCCCCGGGGCCTGGACGGCGGGAGACATCGCCGAGGCGTCGGCCGAGTACGAGGTGCTCAACCCGGACCATCACATTGCCGAACTGGCTGACGATGCGGAGTTCTCCGTTGAACTGCGGATGGGCCGCGGCCGAGGCTATGTGCCGTCTGAAGAAAATAAGTTGGACGACGATCCCATCGGGGTCATCGCCATCGACTCTATCTTTACGCCCATCCGCGAGGTGAGCTACAACGTCAAGCCTATGCGGGTTGGCGAGAAGATCGACTACGAGCGCCTCGTGATCAACGTCACGACGGACGGCTCTGTGGTTCCTGAAGATGCGCTGGCGCAGGCCGCCACCATCATGCGCGACCACGTCAGCCTCTTCATTAAGATGGACAGTGAGCCCGAGCCTGTAGAAGAGGAGCAGGAGGTGGATGCGGAAGTTCAGCGCATCCGCGAACTGTTGTCGCAATCGGTCGATGAGCTGGACCTCTCCGTCCGCGCTCACAACTGCCTGAAGGCTGCCAACATTAAAACGATTGGCGACCTCGTCCGGCGCGAAGAGAATGAGATGCTGAAGTTTCGCAACTTTGGCCGGAAGTCCCTCCAGGAGCTCGTCGAGGTGCTGGACGACCGCGGCCTGCAGTTCGGGATGGACGTTGATACGTACCTCGAAGAAATCCAGAGCTAACCGGCGAGGATGCTTCGCTTGAAGAAGCCCCGCTGACGTGCTGATATAGATTACCCCTGAGTCATGAGACATCGCAATAAAGGAGCAAAGCTCGGCCGTACCCAGGCGCACCGCAAGGCCACCCTGGCCTCGCTTAGCAGCGCCCTGATCGAGCATAAGAAGATTACCACCACGCTGCCGAAGGCCAAGGCGCTGCGTCCATTCATCGAGCCGCTGATTACGCGAGCGAAGGTGGACACCACGCACAACCGCCGGCAAGTTTTCCGCCATCTGCGCAGCAAGGACGCGGTCGACAGCCTGTTCTTCGACGTGGCGGAAGTCGTAGGTGACCGTCCCGGCGGATACACCCGCATCATCAAGATCGGGCGGCGCCCGGGCGATGGCGCGGAGATGGCCATGATCGAACTGGTGGACTACAACGACGTCAAGCCGGACACTGGTAGCTCCGGGCGCTCCCGCACCCGCCGTGGCAGTGGCAAGGGCCGTCGTAAGAAGAAGGATTCGACGCCGGCCACAGCGCAAGAGCCCGAAACACCAGACACCGCAGCTGAAGAGACGCCTGCAGCAGCGGCCGAAACCCCGGAGGCGGCGACGGATGAAGCGGCAGTCGAAGAGGCTCCTCCGACAGCAGAATCCACAGAAGAGCCCAAACAGGCCGCAGCGGACGACGTAGCGGATGCTGACGGCACCGACGTGGAAGCCTCAGGCGCTGACCCGGACGATGAGAAGAAAGACGCATAGCGCGTCGACGCAGCATGTAAGAATAGCAAACCAGGCACGGGCCCCCCAGGCGCCGTGCCTTTGCTTTTTACGGCGCCTTTGGTGCGGATGCCCTGCTTTCGCAAGGGACCTGGGGTGGACACAACGTCCGTCAGCAGCGTATACAACCCGCGTGCGTATTCCCACGGAGCCCCGGCCTTGCATGATTCAATCAACAGCCATCCTTCAGGGTAACGAGCTCGATGTTGAGCCTCATCACCAGGAAGGACTGGAAGAGCTACTGCACCTCTGCCGCACCCACCTCGCGTCGGTGGACGAGGGGATGATCCGCCGGGCTTTTCGCCTCAGCTATTGGGCACACCGGAACGACAGACGGGCTTCTGGCGAGATGTACATCAGCCATCCGCTGGAGGTCGCTAAGATTGCGGTCCGTGACATCGGGTTCGACCAGCTTACCGTGGCCGCTGCCCTTCTGCACGATGTGGTGGAAGATACCGAGTTCTCCCTCGACTTCATCCGCGAGGAGTTTGGCTCCGAACTGGCCTTGCTCATCGACGGCCTGACGAAGATCAGCGGTGTGTTTGAGAATCGTGCGCTGGGTCAGGCAGAGAACGTGCGGAAGCTGATGTTGTCCATGGCGCAGGACATCCGCGTCATGCTCGTCAAGTTTGCTGACCGCCTCCACAACATGCGGACGCTGGAGGCGCTCCCCCGCGAGAAGCAGCTCAAGAAGGCCAGCGAAACGCTTGAGCTCTTTGCCCCGCTGGCCCACCGCTTTGGTCTCTTTCCTATCAAGCGCGAGTTGGAGGATCTCTCGTTCAAGATTTTAGACCCGGAGGCCTACCACGATATTGCCAACGCACTGCAAGCCGGAAGTGAGGAGCGTGCCGCGTACATCGAATCCTTCATCGATCCCATCCGCGAACGGCTGAAGCAGGAAGACTTCGACTTTGAGGTATATGGCCGCTCGAAGCACCTCTACAGTATCCACCGCAAGATGAAGCGGCAGGGTAAAGAAATGGATGGCATTTATGACATCTTTGCCATCCGCATTGTGCTGGACGCCGAGGGCCGCAAGGGCAAAGAGGACTGCTGGCGCGTCTACAGCATCATTACGGATCTGTACAAGCCGATCCCCGAACGCTTCCGCGACTTTATCTCCGTCCCGAAATCTAACGGCTACCAGAGTCTGCATACGACCGTGCTGGACACCAACGGGCGGCGTGTGGAGGTGCAGATCCGCACGCAGCAGATGCATGACGTGGCGGAACGCGGGGTAGCGGCGCACTGGAAATACAAGGAAGGCACCTCGAAAAGTGATGAGGAGATGGAAGAATTCCTCTCCTGGGTGCGCGACCTCCTGGAGAACCCGCGCCCGGATCAGGCGGCAGAATTCGTGGAGGAGTTTCGCCTGAACCTGTACGACGAGGAAATCTACGTCTTCACTCCACAAGGCGATCTGCTGACGTTGCCGGTTGGGGCAACGCCGGTCGACTTTGCCTACCAGGTGCACACCGAGGTGGGGCATCAGTGCATCGGCGCCAAGGTCAATGGCAAGATGGTGCCGCTCTCGCATCAGCTCCGTAGCGGCGATCAGGTAGAGATCATCACCTCGAAGAAGCGCACCCCGAACCCAGACTGGATGAACTTCGTGGTGACGCACAAGGCCAAAAGCCGCGTGCGCCACTGGATTAACGAGCAGCGCCGCGAAACCATCGACCATGGACGCGAGGTGTGGGCCAAAAAATGCCGGCGCCACAACATCAAAATCGACGAGCAGGACCTCCACGAATACGTGGCAGACCTCCGCTTTCCCAACATCCAGCAGATGTTCTTTGAGATCGGCAATGGCCTTTTTGACGCCGAAGAGCTGATTCAAAAGATCAAGAGCAACACGCCAAGCGAGACGGCCGAGCCGCAGACGGTGGAGGAAGAGGCCAAACAGCTCGACTACGATCAGTTTTTGAGTACGGCGCAATCCACCGGCAAGCCCGCGCTCAAGATTGACGGGGAACTGCATACAGACATTGCCACAGAATATGCCAGCTGCTGCAATCCTATTCCAGGCGATGAGGTGTTCGGGTTTACGAGCCGGACGGGGAAGATCAAGATTCACCGCGTCAACTGTAGCAATGCGCCCGACCTGCTCATCAACCGGGCGGACCGCATCGTACCGGTGGAGTGGAGCCGACAAAAAGATGTACAGTTTGTGGTGGCCCTCCGCATCTTGGGGGAAGACCGCGTGGGTATCGTCAGCGACATCACTACGGTGATCTCTCGCAACCTCAAGACCAACATCCGCTCCATCACGATCGACTCAGAAGACGGTATCTTTGAAGGAACGATCGTGCTCTACGTAAATGACGTTACGCACCTGAAGCGCCTGGTCAAGCGCATCAAGCGCCTTGACGGGATCCATGGGGTCTACCGTATGGAGGAGTAATTAGGGCAGCGTTTTAGGACATCCAGCAGATCAAGTCGCTTCTCGTTTGCAAGAGAGCGACTTTTTTTTGTACTTTCCGTATGCATCAGATGTGATAACCTCTTTATATTTAGGTGATTATCAATCACCACGATGGCATGAGGCCACTGACATCTTGCCAGATGCAGTGTCGCGTGTTCGTGACGATGCCCCTCAAGGCCCCCTGCGGGCCTCCCCCCTTCGTTATCGATCATTTTCCCGGAGCACACGGTATGAACGAACGACCCGAAACACTAACAAAAAAAGACGTCTCACGGCGCGTAGCCGAACTGATGGATTCGCCCATCTACAAGAGCGAGCCATGGGTGAAGGCGGTGATTACAGCCCTTGGTGATCTGCTGTTGGAGGCAGATCCTGAGCTGCGCATCGAGCTGCGGGACTTTGGCGTCTTCGAGGTGAAGAAGACCAAAGCCAAGCCCAAGGCACGCAATCCGCAAACCAACCAGACGGTGTTTATCCCCAGCCGGCGGAAGACCCACTTCAAACCCAGCAAGCGTTTAAAGGAAGTGCTGCAGACGCCGCTCGAAGAGTTGGACTACAAGATTCCCGAGGGTAGCGCTGACCACCCGGCAGAGGCCAACAGCGATGGCCACGTGAAGGAAGCCGAGCTGGCCCTCGAAACCAACTAAGCCGACCCCTCCTGGAGCCTATGCCTGACGCGCGCGGACGCATCGCCGCTATCGATTATGGCACTAAACGCGTCGGCGTCGCCGTCACCGATCCGCTGGGGCTTTTTCCCCAGCCGTACGGCACCTTCGCCCCGGCCGAGGCCGTCGCCGCCCTGCAGCAACTCCAGGCGGACGACGGCCTGCGGGTGATTGTGGTGGGGTGGCCCCTTACGGCCGATGGGGAGGAGGGCCGCGCCACGCAACGCGTGCAGCAGTACATCAATCGGTTGCGCAATGCGCTTGGCCCCGTGGACCTCGTGAAATGGGACGAGCGCTACACGACCATCGAAGCCCGCGAGCGCCTACACGCCACCGACCGCTCGAAAAAACGCCTCCACCGCCGCACCCATCAGGGCCGGGTCGATGAGGCGGCCGCTGGGCTTATGCTTCAAGAGTTTCTCAACCAGCGGTAGGCATCCCCAAGGGGCTCGTGTCGTACATAGACTGTGTATCCAACGTTTTTTAGATGAGCCACTGCATTAGGTTATGGTCCTGCCCATTTACGTCTACGGCGAACCGGTTCTCCGCGAAGAGACGGTGCCCGTAGAGGAGAATACCGAGGGGCTGCAGCAGCTCATCGACGACATGATTGAAACCATGCACGGGGCCGAAGGCGTGGGCCTGGCAGCGCCGCAGGTGGGGCGTCGAGAGCGATTGTTTGTCGTTGACGTCACGCCCTTTCTGCAGGACATGACACCGGAGGAGACGGCGACGCTTCCTCCCCAGCCGATGGTGTGCATCAACCCGGAGATTGCCCTCGAAAGCGATGCCACCACCAAAGTAGAGGAAGGCTGCCTGTCCATCCCTGACGTCCGCGAGGTCGTGGTGCGCCCAGAGGCTATTCGCATGACGTACCTTGACCGCGACCTGGAGCAGCAGGAAGTGGAGGTGGGTTCATTTCTGGCGCGCGTCCTGCAACACGAATACGACCACCTGGAAGGGATTCTATTCATTGATCACCTCAGCGCCTTCCGTCGGCGGCTGTTGAAGCGTCGCCTGCGCGACATCGCGCGCGGCCACGTGGAGGCAGACTACCCGCTCTCCACTGAGACGCCCGCCTAATCTGCACGTGTGTGTTACGCATGAGCGACCGCGCCCCTTTTGATTGCCGAGAAGATCTGCCGCTGCCTGTGCGGCTGACGGCGGCGCTGGTCGTGCTGTTGCTGCTGCTGCCGTACCATCCCCTCACGTGGATTGCAACGGCGCAGGCTGGGGCACACGCGGGCTACTGCCACATGTCGGAGGGGCCGTGCACCTGTAGCCATCACGCCCCAACCAATGCCCCGGCCTCGGAGCACACCGCCGCGCATGTCGAAGGCACCCACGGCGTCCAACCCGCTCACGAGCACGCGGACCCGGAAGCCACCACCCCGCCTTGCCACGCGGATGAGGCCGACGAACAGGCCCTGACCTTACTGGAAGGCACAGGTATCACCCCACCGCCCACCCACCTGTGCGGCTGCGGCCATGACGGGGACGACTTAACCTCTGCCGTAGCGATTGACCGATTTGTACGGCATGGCATATCGGGTGTGGGCGGTCCGCCTGTGCCGGATGCCCCCACCGCCGTAATCACGGCGGTCCATCTCCAACCCATCGCTGTGGACATCTTCCGGCCCCCTCCGCCGGTCCGGTAGCACCTTCGCCAGGACCGGCGTTTTCTGCCGCACTCCTCGCTGACGCTCATGTATCGTGCGTGTGGTGAGGTGTGTCCCCGTACCGCGGTGTGCCGTTTCGGCGCGGTCCGGTGCTACAGAAAGCGCTGACAGCACTTCGATCGCCGCCGGTGCATTGTCGCATTGGCGCCTTCCTCAGCCTATTGTTGGAGAACGACATGATAACTACAGTACCCAGACCCACCCGGTGGGTCCGCTCGCTCCTACTCGTATCCTTTCTAATACTTTCTTTCACCGGCGTAGCCGTCGCCCAGAGCACCGGTACCGTGGCCGGCATTGTGGTAGATGCCGGCGATGGAACCCCGCTGCCAGGCATGAATGTGGCCCTGGTGGGCACCATGTATGGCACCGCCACCAACGCCGAAGGCCAGTTCAGGCTCTCGGCTGTGCCAGCGGGCGACTATGATCTCCGGGTCACGGGCGTGGGCTTTCAGACAGCCCATATTCCCATCGTGGTGCAAGCCGATGAGACCACCCAACTCCGCGTTGAGCTCCAAGAAGAAGCCGTGCCGCTCGACGCGTTGGAGGTAGTGGCCCGTGCGGCCGACCGCCGCCTGGCAACCTCCGTTGCCCCACGCACCCTGCAAGAGCAGCCTGTACAAGACCTGGCTGAGGGGCTGCGTGGGCTGGCCGGGCTGAACCTGCAGCGCCGCGGTGCCCTCGCGCTGGATCCTAACGTGCGCGGCCTTACCGGCACGCAAGTGGGGACCCTGGTAGATGGCATGCGCTCCTTTGGCGCGGGCCCGGCCCGCATGGACACCCCGCTGAGCCACATTGACCCGTCTACCGTGGAACGCATGAGCGTTGTCCGCGGCCCATACGCGCTGGCGCTCGGCGGCACGCTGAGCACGCTGGACGTACAGACGCGCTCGACGGTCCCGCAGCGCCCCTTCACGGGGGCCCTCACCACCGGGTTTGCCGGAAACCGCAACGCCGTAGATGTGGATGGCCATGTGATGGGCCGCACCGGTAGCTTTTTCTATGACCTGGGAGGCGCATACCGGACAGGTGATGATTACAAGGCCGGCGACGGGTCCTCGGTGCGTGCAGACTTCACCTCAGCCGAAGTGCGGGGCCGGTTTGGCATCGAGCCCACGAGCACGTCACGGCTGACCGCGCGCATCAGCTATCAGGACCAGCGCGACATCGCTTACGTGGGGCGCCCGCTGGATGCCGACTTCTTCGAGACCATCCGCGGGTCGCTGAACTACCGGGTCGCGCGCTCGGGCCTCGTGCAGGTAATAAGAGCCCAGGCGTATGCCTACCAGACCCTGCACTCGATGAACAACGACAACAAACCGACAGCGCAGCCTAACCCGGACCGCATGCCGCCCTTCCCGCTGGACATCGTAAACGATACGGAGATTACAACAGCCGGGGGGAAGAGTAGCGCGGTCTTACAACCCTCGAATAGCCTCACGCTGGACGTGGGGCTTGAGGGCTACACGGCCCTGCGAACGGCCACGCGAGTCCGGGCTCGCCGCGACACGGGTGACATCCTTGGCGAAGACATCGTATGGGGCGGCGTGCGCACCACCGAAGTAGGGGGCTTTGTGCAGGCTGAACGGGCCATCGGTCGCGCCGACGTCACCGGCACGGCCCGGCTCGACGTCGTGCACATGAACCCCGACCGCGTCTCGCAGGGCTTCCTTGACCGCGCCAACACCACCGCTGACGCGCTCGACCAGACGGACGTGCTCTGGAGCCTGGCCGTCAGTGCGTCCGTGCCCGTGACGCGCACCATCACCCTCACGGCCGGGGCCGGCTCCGCCGCTCGTGCCCCGGAGAGCCTGGAGCGCTATGGCGACCGCATGGGGGCTACCCGCGCCCAACGCGGTAATGAGTTTATGGGCGTGCCATCCCTACGACCGGAGCGCACCTGGCAGAGTGACCTTGGCATCACACTGCAGACCGGCCGCCTCGACGCCACGCTGACGGGCTTCGCACGCTACCACGACGACTACATCACCTTCGAGGAGGCGCCGGACGTACCGTCTGCGTTGCCGTTAACGCCCGACGAGGTCTTCCGCTACATCAACGGCGAGGCCTTCTTCTGGGGGGCTGAGCTGGAGATGGCCTATGCGCTCCGGCGCGGCGTCACGCTGCAGGCCACGGGCGACTACCTCTGGGGGCGTGATGAGACGCTGGACGAAGCAGCCTACGGCGTATCGCCGGCCTCGCTGCAACTGGGGGCCCGCCTTCAGCCCTTCGGCGACCGCCTCTTCTTCGAAGCGAACCTGCGAGGGGTAGCCACGCAGCCCCGGGTGGCCGAGGCGCGTGGCGAAGCCTCCACCGATGGCTACGTCCTGGCCAACGTGCGCCTTGGACTCCCACTGCCGCGCGGATTCACGCTGCGTGCTGGCATCGATAATCTCTTCAACACGACGTATGCCGACCACCTGAACGCGCGCAATCAGTTCACACGCCAGCCCATCCTGGAGCCGGGCCGTAGCGTCTACGCACGGCTGCAGTACGCCTTCTAAGGCTATCCGCGCAGCTGCTCTCACACCCGGGATGCCCATCGGCGTCTCGGGTGTTTTTCATTTGGGGAAGGGTAGAGATCGGGGCGAGGGGCCCGCAGAGCAAGCAGGGTCTGGTGCCGGATGGCGCGAGCATGTCACTCGCCCGGTGGATTGCTGTGGAAGCGCTCAGTGTCGGCGGGCGGCGCCCATGGGTCGTCTGGCTCCATGTGCTCGTACACGAGGCGAGAGAGGCGGCGTAGCAGCACGTATCCCTCATTGTCGTAGGTGTACCGCTCGTCTGCCTGTTCACTCGTGATGATGCACAGCACGTACGGTCCGGAGGGGGCGTGTACCAGCATCACCTCGGAGCGAGACTGCCGCACGGAGCCTTGCTTGGAGAGCACGGCCACGGAGGGCGGGATCTGAGCGAGGCCCTCACCGCTGTAGCGGCTGCGGGTCAGCACCCGGCGCATCTCATCGCTGGCCGCCGGACTGACGGCCGCGCCCTCGTCGATTTGTACAAGCAGCCGGGCCATCTCGCGGGGCGTGGTCTGTCCCCAGCCGTACTGCTCCCAGTCGCCCTGCCGCCCCTCCGTGCGGGAGTTCACGCGGGTATGCTCGTAGCCGTGCTCCTCCAGCCACCGGTTGATCGTGGTGCCCGTGCCCGCCAGGTCCTGCAGCCACAGACTTGTCGTATTGTCGCTGTCCGTGATCATAAGCATTACCGCACGCGCCACCGACAGCTCCGCGCCGTCGGTCAGGCTGGCTGCTATGTCATCGCCCGGATAGGCCAGCGAGTCGCGGTAGGTGAGCGGCTGCTGGTAGTGCAAATCGCCGCGCTCAATGGCGTCGAAGACCCCCACCAGCAGGGGCACCTTAATCATGCTGGCCGTGGGGAAGCGGCGGTCGGCTTGAACGGAGGCCTCACGGCCGCTCGGCAGGTGCTGTATGTACACCCCTACCTCCCCGTCAAACCCGGCGATCGCCTCTTCGATCTGCGCCTGAAGCACCGAATCTGCCGGTGTGCCGGTAGACGCAGCGGCCGTCGGTGAGGCGATTACAAGCAGTAGCGCAAGGGCCAGGCTATGCATGGAGTTGGCGGGATGGGTGTGACTCAGTTAAACCCTTCACCCGTCACTGCGGGCGGCTCGTCCTGGTTGGCAACCTCCCAGACCGTGGCAAAGGCAAGGCGGACGATATCGGCCATGCGCTCATACTCGATCTTGTCGGCAGTATCACCGACATCGTGGTAGTCCTCGTGGAGCCCGGTGAAGAAGAAGATGAACGGGATGTTGTATTTCCCGAAGTTCCACTGGTCGGACCGCCGGAAGAGCTGCTGAGGGTCTTCTGGGTCGTTGTAGCGGTCGCTCAGCCTCAGGTTTATGCCCGTAAGCTCATTCGCCTGCTGGTTGGCTTCATGCAGATCATCCGAAATGAGATCCCCTCCGATGACGTAGACGTAGTTGCTGTCGGGCAGCGTGGGCGAGGAGGGGTCAATCCGCCCGATCATGTCCATGTTGATGTTGAGCACGGTCTGCTCGATGGGGAAGACCGGGTCGATGTCCGTGTAGTACGCTGAGCCCAGCAGGCCGCGCTCTTCAGCTGTGACGTTCATGAAGAGGATGGAGCGTCGCGGCGCGAAGCCATCCTGCACCGCCTGTTGAAAGGCGCCCGCCATCGCTACCGTACCAGCGGTACCGGAGGCGTTATCGTCAGCGCCGTTGTTGATGTAGTTGCCCGCCGGCCCTGTGGGGGAGAGCCCGATGTGGTCGTAATGCGAGGTGATGACGATGACCTCGTCTTTCAGGTCGGGGTCGCTGCCTTCGATAAAGCCGAGCACGTTTTGCGATTCAAACGCGTCCTGCGTGCGGATGAGTTCGCTGCTGAGCGTGACGTCCGGCAGTTCAAAGACGTCGGGTGCCCGGTCCTGGTTGATTCGTTCACGAACGTCAGCCACCGAGCGGTCGGCCGTGGATAGGAGGCGGTCGGCAAAGTCGGTGTCGACCATGTAGATCGGCGGAATGTTTTCGTTCATCGGCTCCTCACGCAGGGAGACGTCCGAGGGGGCATTCACGTCCGTCATCACGCGGGCTCGGTTCGCCACATCGATGCCGTTGGGCCCGGCATCGCCCACCTTCAGGATACCGGCGGGTGGGCCGCTTGCAAAGGCTCGCTGCAGCTTCTGATTGAAGGCATCCGCCCAGTCCGACGGCTCCCCGTCCTCGGTGAGGAGGCTGCGGCCGTCGTCGTCCATCGGCTCGTCGCGGAGGATCAGCAGCCACTTTCCTTCAAGGTTGATGTCCGCGTCGGAGAGCGCGGCAAAGTCGTCGTAGTCCAGGTCGCCGTCGGAGATGCCATAGCCGCCGAAGACCACACCGCCGCTGCTTTCGGAGACGTTGCCAAACACGGGGACGATGGAGCCATCCGTCAGGCCCGGCCCGTAGTGCGCCGTGTGTAGCATATCACCCCCATGGGTAACCTCAAGCGTAGCCCGGTCGATGGTAACACCGAAGAGATCGACCCTCTGAAAGTAGCGATCAAGCGCGCGTGAGTCGTCAGTTGTCACGGTGCCGCGGGGCGCTACACCGCGCTGCTGGTACTGCGACGCGAGGTACCGGGCCGATTGTTCGAGGTGCGGGGTGCCTGTGTCACGCCCCTTGAAATGGTCATCCGCCAGGTAATACACCATGGAGGAGAGGTCCTCAGCCGTGATGAGCTGCTGGTACTCCTGGACGAGCGACGGCGCAGCCGACATGGGTGGGGTAACGTCCGGCGCGTCGACCGGCAGCGGTCCGGTCTCTACCGTATCGGCGGCCGTGCCGCACCCGACGAGCAGCACACAGAGGAGAAGGGCAAACAGGGGACGGTGCAGCGAACGAACGTTAGGCATGGGCAACAGGGTAGGAATACGGGGACAGTAGGAGGTAATCGCGTGCTTCAACGCAGCTTGCTGCGCCGGTTTAGGTACGAGAGGAGTGTGGCCTCATACGAGGTCGCGGTGTCGACCTCCAGAAAGTCGATGTTGTGCTCCAGGCATTCCCGCCGGAAGCGCTCCGTGAAGTGCGTGGCGGCAGCCTCGTAATTTTCGCGTAGCTGCGACGGCTCCACCGACAGCTCCTCGCCCGTCTCCATGTCCCGAAACACCATCGGGACGTTGGGAAACGTGAACTTGCGCTCCGTGGCGTGATCCAGGATATGAAAGACGAGCACCTCATGCCCGCGGTGACGCAGGTGGCGCAGCGCCTTGAGGAGGTCGTCGTGCGCCGACACGTTTTCAAACAGGTCCGTCATCACCACCACGAGGGAGCGCCGCTGGATGCGCTCGGTGACCTGCCCGAGGGCCGTAGCTGCGCTCGTTCGTGACCCGCCGGTGTCATCGGTGAGGTCAAGGTTCTCCAGCGTGGAGAGGAGCAGGCGCAGATGGCTCGGTGTGCTCTTCGGAGGAATGAGATGGTCAATTTGGTTGCTAAACGTAATGAGCCCCGTGGCGTCGCGCTGCCGTACCATTAGGGCATGTAGCCCAGCGGCAAGGTAGGCTGCATACTGGAGCTTGGAGAGCGTGCGGTCTCCTTTGTAGCGCATCGACGGGGAGGTGTCGAGCACGACGTAGTTGCGGAGGTTGGTTTCCTCCTCGTACTGCTTCACGTAATGCCGGTCCGTCTTGGCGTACACCTTCCAGTCCACGTGCCGGAGTTCATCGCCGGGGTTGTAGGGGCGATGTTCAGCAAATTCTACCGAGAAGCCGTGGTAGGGGCTGCGGTGCAAGCCGGTGATGAAGCCCTCCACAATCAGGCGTGCCCGCATCTCCATGTGCTTCAGGCGCGAGACCACCACGGGGTCCAAGTAGCGCAGCGACGAGTCGGTGTCAGGCACGGAGGGTGCAGGCTATGAAACATAAGTGAAGCAGTTAGATCACCGCGGTTTATGCACTGTTCCACGCCCGGTAAAGGGCGGGAGCGGAGATTTTCTCGTTGCGCTTGCCTACCTTGAGACGAGCCACAGCCCTACCCGTGCCCGCCCCCGATGCCGATGGAGCCTACCGACCACGTCAAAGCCCACCTGATGACGGCTGCCGACCTCCAGCGCGTGCTGGACCGCATGGCACGGCAGGTAGCCGAGTTCGTCGACCCGTCGGCAGATGCCACGGCGACGTTTGGGCTCGTTGGCCTACAGACGCGGGGCGTGCATCTCGCGCGTCGATTGCAGCAACGCCTCCATGACGACGATGGCCTCGCCGTGCCCTTGGGGATCTTGGACGCTACCATGTACCGCGATGACGTGCGCCTGCGCCGTACCCGCCCGGAGGTTAAACCTACCGATATTCCCTTCGACGTTACCGGGCGCCACCTCGTGCTGGTGGATGACGTGCTGTACACCGGCCGCACGGGCCGCTCGGCGCTGGATGCCCTGATGGACATGGGCCGGCCGGCGTCGGTGCGCATGCTGGTGATGATTGACCGTGGCCTGCGCGAACTCCCCATTGCCCCCGACATTGTGGGGCGGGAGGTGCCCACGTTGCCCGGCGAGGAGGTACGGGTGCGCCTGCGCGAGGAAGATGCGCGGGAGGGCGTGTGGCTTGTGGCTACCGATGGGACCGGCGCCCGCGCGGGCTGAGCCTCCCCCTTCGCATCTGCTCTACGGCTTTCGATTCGACCCTCTTTTTTGCCAATGCCTGACACGCCTGCTACCGCCGCCCCGGCCCTGCAGCATCGCCACCTGCTGGGGCTGGCTACGTACAGCGCCGACGAGATCCAACGCATTCTCCAAACCGCTCGTGAGTTTCGGGAGGTGCTGGAGCGTCCCATCAAGCGCGTCCCGACGCTCCGCGGCGTCACCGTCTGCAATCTCTTCTTCGAGCCCTCCACCCGCACCAAGCTGTCCTTCTCCCTGGCCGAGAAGCGCCTCTCCGCCGACGTGGTCAACTTTTCGGCGTCGGGCTCTTCCGTCTCTAAGGGCGAGACACTCAAAGATACCGCGCAAAACATCGAGGCCATGAAGGTGGACCTGTGCGTGATTCGCCACAAGTCGCCCGGGGCGGCCCATTTTCTTACGCGGTGCATCAATGGGGTGGTGATCAACGCGGGCGATGGCGCGCATGAGCATCCCACGCAGGCCCTGCTCGACATGCTCACCATGCGCGATCACTTCGACACGTTCGAGGGCCTGAATGTCTCCATTATTGGCGACATCACCCACAGCCGGGTGGCGCGCTCCAACGTATTTGGGCTGAAGGCGCTGGGTGCCAACGTGACGCTCTGTGGTCCATCGACCCTCCTGCCCGTGGAGGCAGCGCACCTGGGCGTCCGCGTGACGCACCGGCTGGATGAGGCGCTGGAGGGGTGCGACGTCGCGATGGCCCTGCGCTTGCAGTTGGAGCGGCAGTCGTCGGGCCTCTTCCCGAGCGTGCGCGAGTACCACGAGCAGTTCGGGATCACGCGCAGGCACCTGGCGCAGCATCCGGATCTGCTTATCATGCATCCGGGGCCTGTGAACCGCGGCGTGGAGCTGGCCAGCGACGTGGTGGACCACGAACGCTCCATCATCCTCAGCCAGGTGACGAACGGGGTGGCCGTGCGCATGGCGGTGCTGTACCTGCTGGCGGCCGCACCCGCGGGTGCGGCTGCGTAGCTGCACGTGCTGCCTATCCGGCGTGTGCCGACCGCACAGCATAGGGCCGGCAGCATGCCCGTGAAATGTAACATGTTGACAGGAGGTGGTTGTGGGAAGGCATGTAAACTTTACATGTCGCCTCACGAGCCGATAGCATGACCTGTAGGTAACCCCTGTCTCCCACGCCTTTTCACCCCCATATGCCGTTATCCGAAGCTTATGGCGCTCCGGGTGCTGCCCGTCCGCTACGTGAACGGGTTGGCAGCCCCGTGACCGGTTTCTGGTCTACCACCCCCGGTAGCCCCGCGCAGTACTGGTCCCCCGAGATGTTTGACCTGCTGGGATGCAGCACCGCCGACGTGAAACCCTCGGCGGAGGCCTGGCTCGCAGCCGTCCACCCAGACGACCGCGCCGCGGTGGCGGGCCTGTGGGAGGATCCCGCAGTGGATACGGCGTCGGTCCTGTTTCGCGTGGTGCAGCCCTGCGGGAGCATTCAGCCACTGACGGCTCGCCGGCACGCGATGAGCACCGGCGATGGCGCCCCGGCCACCATCATGGGCATTGTACAGCAACGCGCGCCCAAAGAACCGCTGGAAGAACGGCTGCGCATGTTTGAGTCGGTGGTGGTGAACGCCAACGACGCCGTCGTGATTACCGAGGCCGAGCCGATCGATGGGCCCGAAGGTCCGCGCATCGTGTACGTCAACGAGGCTTTTTTGCGCAATACAGGCTACACGGCCGACGAGGTGATCGGCCAAACGCCACGCCTGTTTCAGGGGCCGCAGACGGACCGCGCGGCGCTGGACAAAATACGTGCAGCCCTTGAGTGCTGGGAGCCGGTTCGTGTCGAACTTCTCAATTACCGGAAAGACAGATCCACCTTCTGGGTTGAGGTCGAAATCGTGCCCGTAGCCGATGGCAATGGCTGGTACACCCACTGGGTCAGCGTGCAGCGCGATATCACCGAGCGCAAGGAAGCTCAAGAGCGCCTGGCCGCCAGCGAGCAGCGCTTCCGCAGCCTCGTGGCCAACCTGCCGGGGCTTATTTACCGCGCTGCTTACGATGACACCTGGAAGGCGCTATACTTGAGCGAAGGGATCTACGATTTATCAGGGTACTCGCCAGAGGCCTTCGGTGATGGGAAGCGCACCTTCAAAGATTTGGTGCACAGCGACGACTTTTCCCGTATCGAAACGGAGATTGCGCGGTCGATTGCAAATAATGAGTCCTACGAGGTGGAATACCGTATCCATCACCGCGATGGGAGCCTGCGGTGGGTACTGGATGCAGGACAGGTAACAGTGGACGCTGATCAGGGTACTCGATTTTTGGATGGCGTCCTGCTCGATATTACCGATGCCAATCAAGGGTTGAAAAAACCACGCCGCCGCAGGCGGCTTGAAGAGGGTGTTCGACGCCTTCTTGCAAAGCCGCCCTTGGCGACATGGACTCCCAGTTTACGCTCGTTTGGATCTACCTGTTC
>LKNB01000090.1 GCA_001564055.1 Rhodothermaceae bacterium Tc-Br11_B2g6_7 | reverse complement strand
CGAGCGCCCCAGACAAACCGGGCGTTCACCAATCATCGGAGGCGCAATTCGCAACCATAGAGGTGCTCGGAAGACCTCCGCGCCGCGTTCGTGCCGAAGCTGCCACGGGACCTTGGACGGAGGACCGTCCGGCTACACGTGCCGACGCAGAGCATCGGCACGAGATAATACGTGGAAACCGGCGGCGATAAGATGGCGCCGTCTTTCTCTCGATCCCATGCTCTGCGTGGGATCGCCCCTCCCGTACGCTCCGCGTGCAAAGACAAGGCCCGGCACCGCACGAGCGCTCCGGACGAACCGGGCATTCACCAACCATCGGAAGCGCAATGGGCAACCATAGTGGTGCCTCGGGACGCCTCCGCGCTGCGTTCGTGCCGGAGCTGCCACGGGACCTTGGACGGAGGATCGCCCGACTACACGTGCCGACGCAGAGCATCGGCACGAGAGGTCCTCTTCAAGGAGCGGTGCAGGTCACCCTCTCACGCCTCATCAAGCACGGGCTCGAACGCTCTCAGAATGCGCTTGCGCACGTCGGCGGAAGGCTCCACAAGGGGTAGGCGAACCGTTGGCTCCATACGACCCAGCGAATGGAGCACCGCCTTCACGGGTGTGGGGTTCGTGGCGTAGAAGCAGGCGCGCATGGCGTCAAGAAGCCCCAGGTGCCCGGCACGAGCCTGCGCCACCGACCCCGCGAGCGCCTGCCGAATCATCGCAGAAAAGGGTCGGGGGGTGGCATTACTGATCACCGAGATCACCCCGTCGCCGCCCAGCATCGTCACCGGAAAGGCCATTTCGTCGTCGCCAGCGTAGACGGCAAAGCCCTCCGGCCGGCCAGCCAAGATGTCAGTGATCTGGGCAAGGTTGCCCGACGCCTCCTTCACGCCAACCACGGAGGGCACCTCCTCAGCGAGCTGCAGCGTTGTGGCCGCCGGGAAGTCGTAGCCCGTGCGTCCCGGCACGTTGTACAGAATTTGCGGGCAGTCCGTGGCCTCGGCAATAGCCTTCACATGCGCCACAAAGCCGTGATGCCCCGGCTTGTTGTAGTAGGGACCGACGACCAGCAATCCATCCGCTCCAGCCTCCGCGGCCTCTTTAGAAAAGGTGATGCTCTGAGCGGTGTCATTCGTTCCCGTACCGATGACCACGGGCACGCGGCCATTGGCCTGTTCGATGGCCACATCCACCAGCGTGCGCCGCTCCTCGTGGGTGATGGTCGGATTTTCGCCGGTGGTACCCAGCACAACAAGCGCTTCCACCCCTCCGGCAATTTGATCGTCTATCAACCGTGAGAACGCCGCGAGGTCGAGATTGCCGTCGATCGTAAACGGTGTCACTAAAGCCGGCGCGGTACCGCGAAAGAGCATATCAGCTTCCATGGGAGTCTGTGGTTCGTTGATTATAGTCAAAGCAAATGGGGGTCATCGTCCGATCACGTCATCCAGCATGTCATCCAGTGTAAAGAGCCCGGAGCGTCCCTCAGCCAGCCACTCAGCCGCCCGAACCGCCCCGAACGCAAAGCCCTCGCGGCCCTTGGCCACGTGGCGAAGCGTCACCTGATCAAACGCGCTGTCGAGCCCAATCGTATGTTCGCCGAATACGTTTCCGGCGCGGGTAGAGCTCACGTGAAGGGCCTGCGGATCGATTTTTCCGTGCTGGGCCTCCACTGCCTGATGCGTCTTCCGGCGCAATCCTTCGATAAGGGTGTCGCCCAGCATTTCGGCGGTGCCGCTGGGACTGTCGACTTTGTTTGTGTGGTGAATTTCGTGCACGAACGCATCGTACTCCGGAAGATCATCCAGCAACGGTAGCACGCCTCGAAGGGCACGCACGAGCAGCGCCACGCCGATGGAAAAGTTGGGCGCATAGAGCACAGACGCGTCGTGCGCCTTTACCCAGCCCTTTACTTCATCGAGCGCATCGTACCAACCCGTCGTGCCGACCACCGCCGGTTGCCCTGACGTGCAGTAGTACTTCACATGCGCCGTAGCCGTGTGGGGCAGAGAAAAGTCGATGGCCACGTCAGCATCTTTCAACGACGTCTGCGTGTCCACAGGTAGCGGCTGCTCCGCATTAAACCGGGAGACGATGGTATGCCCCCGCTCATGAGCCACAGCCTCTACGGCCTGACCCATCTGTCCGGTACCAACGAGTGCGATTGCAAGTGATGAGGATGCGGCCATGGTGGATTACACAGTACAAAGATGAATGGCGTGCGCCAGCGAGCGTAGCGGGCGATCAGCAGCGGGCATGAACTCCTGTCCCACCCACCCTTCAAAGCCGGTGTCGGCAATGGCGCGCATGATAGCTGGGTAGTTCAGCTCCTGCGTCTCGTCGATCTCATTCCGCCCCGGCACCCCACCCGTGTGGTAATGCCCGATGATGTCGGCGTGGTCTTGGATCGTCCGGATGACGTCGCCCTCCATGATTTGCGCGTGGTAGATATCATACAAGAGGCGGAAGTGATCCGAGCTGAGGCGCGCGGCTACCTCGGCCCCGAACGCCATGTGGTCGAAATGATAGTCTGGATGATCGACCTTCGAATTCAGGAGCTCCATGAACAGGATCACGCCCTGCTCCTCCGCCAGCGGCAGCAACGGCTCAAGACCGGCGACACAGTTGGCGATCCCTTCCTCATCTGAGAGGCCCTCGCGATTACCGGAGAAGCAGATCAGGTTTGTGACGCCCTGCTCAGCCGTCTGCCGAATGTACGCCTCGTACGCCTCCTGTAGCTCGTCGTGATACTCAGTGTGGTTGAAGCCGTGCTCGATCGACGTGGGCGCGTTCACCATCCCACACGTAAGACCGTGCTCCTTCACCACCGGAATCTCATCCGGATCGAGCAGCTCGATGGATTCGATGCCGAGCGCCTTCGCTTTTCGGGCAAACGTATCGAGGTCCATGCTGCCATACGGCCAGCGGCACACGGAGTGGTTGATGCGGGAGCCGGTCGCTGGCCCGTTCGCCGAACCACGTACGAGAAAGCCCGCTACCGATACCGCCGTGGCACCCACAGCGAGGCGTTTGAAAGCGTCGCGACGATTGATCATGAGGCGCATGGGATCAGGTGATTACGCAACGAGCTCGGCGGCCTGGATCAGATCGGCCAGGATACCAGCGGCGGTCACACGCGGGCCGGCGCCCGGGCCCTGCACCACCAGTGGTCGTTCAGTATAGCGGTCTGTCTCGAAAATCACCACATTGTCCGTGCCGCGGAGAGCGCTAAAGGGCCCATCCACCGGGACCGATCGGACGCCCACCTCCAAGTGCCCCTCCGCGATCGTTCCGAGGTACAGCAGGCGCTCGCCGTTGGCCTCCGCGTTGGCGGTCCGCTCACGCCACGCCTCATTCAGCGTGTCCGCTTTTTCCATAAACGCCTCCACGGACCCCTCCGCCAGTTCGGGCGGCACAAGCGACTCCACCGTGACGTCCGCGCGCTCTACCGCCAGCCCCATCTCTCGGGCCAGGATCAGTAGCTTCCGCGCCACGTCTTCCCCGCCCAGGTCCTCGCGGGGGTCGGGCTCAGTAAGGCCGCGATCCATCGCCTCGCGCACGGCGTCTGCAAACGGCACGCCCGCCCCCAACTGACCAAACAGAAACGCCAGCGTACCCGAAAACACGCCCTGAATGCGGTGAATATGGTCGCCGGTGCGGACGAGCGTGCGCAGCGTGGAGATCACCGGCAGCCCGGCACCCACGGTGGTCTCATAAAAATACGGCACCCGCTGCTCGCGCGCCGTGGCGTGTAGGGCATCGTAGTAGGCTTGCGAGCGGGTATTCGCGCGTTTGTTTGGTGTGATAATGCCGATGTTATGTTTGAGCAGGTCTGCATATCGCTGAGCCAGCGCGTCTGAGGCCGTGGCATCCACCACCAGTAGGCGTTCGAGCTGGCTCCCCGTGAGGTGATCAATGAGGGCGTCCAGGCTTCCCACCGGCGGCGCCTGGGCCAGCCGCTCAGTGACCTCACCAAACGGCACCCCCTGTACGTCCCACAGCATGTGGCGCGTATTGGCTGCCCCGACGAGTTGCAGGTTCAGGCGCAGGTGTTGCTGCAGGTCGGCGGATTTACTGGCCAGCATCTGAAGCAGCATCCCGCCAACGGTGCCGGTGCCGATCAGAAACAGGTGTACGCGCTCCTGCCCGATCGCAAACGTCTCGTGGAGCGCTCGCAAGGCCCGAGGCAGGTCGCGCCCCTCAACGATGGATGAGATGTTGGCCTCCGACGCGCCCTCAGAGATCGCCAGTACGTTCACCCCCGCCCGGCCCAGCGAGGCAAAAAGCTGACCCGACAGACCGGTGCGGTAGCGCATGTTATCGCCCACCGCCGAGAGGATTGCCACCTCATCAATCAGCGTCACGCCCTCAATGTCACCACGCGCCGCCTCCTCAGCGAACGCCTCCGCCACCGCGGCCTGCCCACGTGCGGCGTCCTCCGCCGCCACAGCGATGCAGAGGCTTTGCTCGCTCGCCGCCAGCGACACCGTAAAGACGTTGATCTCGGCATCGGCCAGGGCCTGGAACGCCCGGGCGGCGGTGCCTGGCATGCGCACCATGGCGCTGCCTTCCAGCACCACGAGGGCCGTGTTGGGAATATGCATGATGGCCCGGATCCCGCTCCCCCCGTCTTCCCCTGCGGCATCAATGCGAGCGAGCACCTCGCCGGGATGGTCAGGCGCGCGTAGTTCCAAGGGAATCTCCGCACGCTGAAGCAGCCGTACCATGCGCGGATGGACGCCTCCGTGCCCAAAGGCTGCCATCTCCGAGGCCTCACGGTAGGTTAGCCGCTCCAGCACGAACGCCTCCGGCACAAGCGCCGGGTCTGCGCTATACAGGTCGTTCCGCTCGGTCCACGAAATGACGCGAGCTGCGCCCCAGGCAGCCGCCAGCCGAGCGGCCAGGGCATCGGTAGCTGCCCGTCCGGGGCCCTGGCCGTCCCCGGGTCCCCCCGCAACCGGGCCGCGACGCTCCACCACGAGTACGGATGAGGCATCCGGCGGCGCCTCCGTAAGGGCCTCGGCATCCATAGCCTGGCGCAGCGGAAGGCCCAGCGCATCAATCGCCTGCGCGAGCGGCACGCCGGGCGGGACTACCCAGACCTGCGGGCGGCCGGTCGTTTGTGCTGCCACCTGCGCCAGCAGCGAACACATCTCCCCCCCCGAAGGTAACCGGCGGTTCAGGGTGTGGATGTCGGCAGCTCGTGCAGGCATGTGCATCGAAAAGGAGTCCGAATAACGTACGTACGCTTCGAAGGTACAACGCTACAGGGACATCCCGAAGCGCGGGCTGTGAATAGCTCGTTTCTTTGCATATCCCGGCGGACGGGCATCGTAGATCCGAACACTTCCGTACGCCCTAAAGTACCTTTGGCTTATTTTGATGCCCACCACGCAGTCCGCCGATGCTGGACATTGAACTGTTGTATGACCTGGGACTGTTCATCGTCCCTGCAGCCCTGCTGGTCGTCGCAACGCAGAAGCTGCGTATGCCCTTAATTGCCGTCTTCTTCGTGTCGCTTGGGGTGCAAATGGAGCTTGGGCAAGCCGTGCAGCACCTGGACTCTGCCCTCATCCTGTCCCTCTTTGTGCTGATCGGTAACCCGTTCATCTTTATGGTGATTATCACCTATATGGGGTACGGCAAGAAGGTCTCGTTCCTTACGAGCGTGACGGTGGCACAGATCAGCGAGTTCTCCTTTATCTTTGCGGCAATGGGCCTTAGCGCCGGCCTCATTGACGAAGGTATCCTGTCGCTTATCGCACTGGTTGGGCTTGTCACCATCAGCATCTCGGCCTACATGATTCTGTTCAATTATGAACTGTATGGCTGGATCGACCGCCGCGGCTGGTTGAACCTGTTTCGCTCCCGTTCGGTAGCAGAAGATGAGCTCACGAGGGAGGAGAGTGGATCCGAGCTTAGAGGCCACATCATCGTGGTTGGAATGAATGCCATGGGACAACGGATCGTGGAATATCTTTGTGCGGCTGACGAGACGGTGCTCGCCGTAGACTATGATCCTGGGAAGCTGAAGGGGTTAACGTGCCGCAGCATGCAGGGGGATGCGCTTCAGTATGGCACGATGGAGGCCGCCAACCTTAGGGAAGCCAAACTCCTCGTCTCTGCTTTACACATTGAGGATGCCAATAACTTCTTGGCGTACCGAGCGAAAGAAGCTGGTGTCCCCACAGCCATTCATGGCTTTAGCGAGCACAACATCCACACCCTTCGTGCCTTAGATGTGGATGTGATTCTTTATTCTGAACGCTCGGGACTCTCTCGCCTACGAGATATGGTTCGCTCCCATGAGCGAGTAGCCCCGAAGTCCTGAACCCACCCACCACTTCATCCCTTCTAATCCGCAGGTCCGTGCATGCTCGAAATTGATCTGTTACGTAGCCTGGGGCTCATCATTGTCGGCGCGCTGACGTGCGTCCTCATCCTCCGGCAGCTTAGCGTCCCGAATATTGTCGCGTACATTATTGCAGGATTGCTGCTGGGGCCTGTGCTGGGCCTCCTGGACGTCACCACCACGCTCGACCTGATCGCGGAGTTTGGCATCGTGTTGCTCCTCTTTCTGGTAGGCTTGGAACTGAGCATCAGTACCATCAAAGACATTGGCAAAACAGCGTTCGTTGCCGGTGGCGTGCAAATGACCATCACAGCCGCGGGTGGTGCGGCGATTGCCTACGCCTTCGGACTCTCACCGATGGAGACGCTTGTTGTGGGCGTGGCCGTAATGTTCAGCAGCACCGTCGTCGTCATCAAGCTGCTGGAAACGCGTGGCGATTTGAATGAGACGTACGGCCGTATTGCCGTGGGTGTACTGCTGGTGCAGGATCTGGTCGTGGTCATCGTGCTGACGCTCGTGGCTGGGCTCGGAGGACAAGACGAGCTGGCCCTTGCTGACATTGCGACCGGTCTCGGCACCGCGCTGGTGGGGATGGCAGTGCTTGGCGCCGTGGTCGTCGGAGCTACGATGTACGTCCTGCCCAAGGTTATGGGCTGGATCTCGAGTTCACCCGAGGGCCTCTTTATCTGGAGCCTCTTCTGGTGTTTTTTGGTTGTTGAGATTTCAGAGCTGCTGAACCTATCACCCGAGATTGGCGCCTTCCTGGCCGGCATCGCTCTGGCCCAGCTCCCGTTCCACGATGAGCTTCGGCGGCGGGTGCATCCGCTGATGAACCTCTTCATCGTGGTGTTCTTTGTCTCGCTCGGTATTCAAATGGAGCTGGGCGAGGCCTTGGCGATGTGGCCGCTGGCCGTCACGCTGGCTGCGTTCGTCATGATCGTAAAACCGCTCATTTTCTTCTGGGTGCTGCCCCGCCTCGAACATACCGAGCACACGTCCTTCCTGACCGGCATCACGCTGGCGCAAATCAGCGAGTTTTCCCTCATTTTCGCTGCGCTTGCGCTAAGCGCTGGCCTGATTGACACGGTACTCCTCTCGCTCATCACCCTCGTTGGGTTGATTACCTTTGGTCTATCCGCTTTCCTGATTATCTTTAACAAACGGCTCTACGCGCACCTGAAGCCGTACCACCCCCTCCGGCTGTTTGGCGCGCGGCAGGAAGAGCCTAAACACACGGAAAAGGATTATTCCGATCACGTGATCATTGTAGGGATGAATACCCTCGGCCGCCGCATGGTAGATGAACTACGGGAGCGCGGGCATACCGTCGTGCCCATCGACACCGATCGAAAAAAGCTCCAACAGGTGGACCCTCCACGGGTCCATGGGGATGCCACCGACGGCGAGGTGATGCACCGTGCAAACCTCGCGGATGCGAAGCTGCTCATCTCAACGCTCCACATCGAGGAGCCCAACGAAGTACTCGCGGTGAGGGCTCGTGAAGCTGGTGTGCCCTGTAGCGTACATTCCTTCGATCCCTCCCTTTCTACAGACCTTTTGGCCCTTGATGTGGATTACCTAATCCACTCGAAGCGTGACGGTATCCAGCATCTTCGCGACTATCTTCTACAGAACGAAGCCCTGTCTACATGATCGAAATTGCTGCCCTACTTGGCGTTGCCTCGGTGGCATTCGGGCTGGCCTATTACCTGCGCGTACCGGCCGTCCCTTTTCTCCTGATTGCCGGTGTGGCGCTCGGCTTCAGCGGATTGATCGCGGAGCAAGATTTCGTCGAGGATGTGCTGATTCTGGCCGTGACCCTGCTCCTGTTTATCGCCGGCACGGATCTGAGCGTCCGCCGCGTGGGAGATTACCGGCGCGTGGCTCTACAGATTGGTATCGTGCAATTTTTCCTACTTGGAGCCATGGGCATCGGGGCTGCCATTCTGCTGGGATACGTGATTGAAGACGCCCTGTATCTGGCCCTCGCCCTGGCTGCAAGTTCTACGCTCATTGTGATTCGTTTACTGGCCAAGCGGCGTCAGATGTTTGAACCCTTCGGACGGGCTACCACCGGGGTGCTGCTGGTGCAAGACCTCTTGATCATTTTGCTGATTCCCGTGGCCACGCGATTGCCCGAGGGGTGGCTCGCCGCCGCACTGGGAGTGGGTGGGACCCTCCTGCTGGTAGGCCTGGCCGCCATCATGGTGCGTTGGGTAGCCCCCTACCTTCTCCAGCGCTTGGAGTTGGATACCGAAAGCTTGCTCCTGGTCATCTTGTCTGTCCTGTTTGTTTTCATGGGAATCGCGTGGGCCATACAGGTGCCTCTCATTTCGGCGGCGTTTCTGGCCGGGGTATCCCTGTCAGGCTTCCCCATTAGCAGTCTTGTCCATGGCGAGTTACGACCGATTTCTGATTTCTTCACCGCCGTATTTTTCACGGCGTTGGGGACGGTTATTGTGGTGCCGGGCGTGGAAGGTCTCTGGCATGCCGTCGTGTTTGCACTTGTCGTTATCGTTGTCACGCCGCCGCTGGTCACCCTCATTGCTGAGCGTGCGGGGCTAACGGCGCGTAGCTCGCTGGAATCCGGCTTGCTGCTTTCTCAAACCAGCGAGTTTTCGCTGGTCGTGGGCCTGCAGGGGCTGGTGCTGGGCCAGATCTCGCAGGACCTCTTCACCATCATCGCGCTGACGACGGTGCTGACGATGATCGTCACACCGATCATCTCGTCAGAATCGGTCCTGTGGTACCTCATGAAGTTCCATCCGCTACGCACGCGCGGCCGCCCGGACAAGCCCCCGAAAGATCATATTCTATTGCTGGGCGGTGGGGAAACGGTGCTCCCCCTGCTTGAGACCCTCTTGCTCTCCGGCCACGAAGTCCTGGTGGTAGACGAAGACCCCGGCACGGTCTCGAACCTTCGCGATGAAGGGGTATCCTGTATGCGAGGGGATGCCGGTGATCCCAAAGTGCTGAAGGCGGCAGGCGCTGACCAGGCCCGCATTATCATCTCTACCCTTGCGCGGCCACGCCCCATTCGCCCCGTCTACGCCATAGCTGGCGATACACCCGTCCTCGTCCGGGTATTTGAAGAAGACGAGGAAGCCTCGGTGCGCGAGATGGGTGGCATTCCGATTTCCTTTTCGCAAGCGGCCGCCGAAGAGTTTTTTGCGTGGTTCGACAAGGAAATAGGCGCACCGGACCAAAAAAAGGAACCGGCCTGAGCCTGCTGTGAATTGCGCGTGGAGCCGTGCGGGACCGATGGAACCATCGTCTCCGTGTGGTATACTCTGTGCTCCAACACGGGGCCATAGCTCAGTTGGTAGAGCGCTTGCATGGCATGCAAGAGGTCCGGGGTTCGAATCCCCGTGGCTCCACCATAGCACGCCGCCTTAACGAGCCTCTTTCGCATTGCGCGAAGGAGGCTTTTT
>LKNB01000032.1 GCA_001564055.1 Rhodothermaceae bacterium Tc-Br11_B2g6_7 | reverse complement strand
TCCGGGATTCACTTTGCGGACAAGCGGTCGCGGCAGGACTTTAGCCGGGCCGTTTCGGGATACGACAGCATCTACGGCACCTCGTATGCGCAGAAGCTGCCCAAAGAGCCTCCGCAGGTGTTCGCGCTGCTGGAAAACTATTTTCGCCTCCGGCTTAACGATGGTAAGCGTATCGCCTGCATCATCGACTATGCTGAGACCGTGGTGCCGATGTCCGAGGCCTCGATGACGTCCACGGAGGATCGGCGCGCGCTCGTGTTTCTACAACGGTGGTCGCACGACCCGCTCTTTCTCCGCAACGACTTCACCACCTGCCTGATCGCCGAAAACCTGAGCGACCTGAACCAGCGGCTGGTGCAGAGCCCCTGGGTGGTAGAGATTGAACTGAAGCGCCCCCAGAGCGCAGAGCGACGGGCGTTCGTGGACTGGTACCTGGAGGGACGCACCGACGCGTTCAGCCAGCATGCGTCGGTCTCCATCGACCAGATGATGCAAAACAGCGCCGGGCTGAACCTTATCCAGCTGCGCACCATCTTGGCGGATGTGCTCGAGAATCGCATTGAGCTCACCTATGAGGTGCTGGCAGAGCTTAAAAAGGAAATGATTGAGGAGGCGGCCTACGGGCTGCTGGAGTTTGTGGAGACCGACTACAGCCTGGACATGGTCGCGGGGCACCGGGAGGCCAAGCAGCACCTGCGCGATGCTGCCCAAGCCCTCCGCAACAACCGGCCTGACGTGATGCCCATGGGCTACCTCGTGAGCGGTCCGGTAGGTACTGGCAAGACGTTTCTGATCACGTGTTTTGCCGGGGAGATCGGGATTCCCATGGTAAAGCTCAAGAACTTCCGCTCGCAATGGCAGGGCGTGACGGAAGGCAACCTGGAGAAAATCCTGGGGCTGCTCTCCGCGATGACGCCCGTGGCGGTGATGATTGATGAAGCCGATGCGGCCCTCGGCAATCGGGATGCGCAGGGCGACTCGGGCGTGTCGGCGCGCGTCTTCGGGAAGATTGCCGCCTTCATGAGCAACCCGGCCCACCGCGGACGGATCATTTTCTTTCTGCTGACCGCACGGCCCGACCTGATGCCCGTCGACCTCAAACGGCAGGGCCGTGCCGAGGAGCATCTCGCCCTCTTCTACCCCTCCACCCGCGAAGATCGCGAGGAGCTGTTGGAGGTGATGATGCGGCGCACCGGCGTCGACTTACCCATCGACGACGTCCCGGAGATCCTGCTAAATGGCGAGCGCACGCTCAGTGGGGCCGATATGGAGGCCTTGCTCACCCGCGCAAAGTTCATGGCCGCCTCCGGGCGTGCGCCTCACGCACCCGCTGCGCCTCCACGCAGCAACGGCAGTTCAACGCCGCCACCGGCCCCCACGGGTGAGGTGACACCGGACATTCTGGCGCACGTGGTGGACGATTTCATCCCGCCCACCTATCCGGTAGAGGTGGAGCTCCAAACGCTGTCGGCTGTGCTGGAATGCACCAGCCGCGCGCTGCTGCCCGAGCGGTACCGTCACATGGACCGGGAGACCATCATCCGGCAAGTAGAGGAGCTAAAAGCGCTCGTGTGACGCCTCAGGAGCATGCGAGCCAACGGTTCAGATTCACTCAGATGCCTGCGCCGCCTCTCGCTCATCGAGCAGCTGCAGGTACAGATCGTAGCTGATGAGCACCGCGTAGGGCTCGTTGTTTTTCTGAATCATAATCCCTCGCTCAATTTCACTCGCGTGGTCGACGAGCTCTGTGGTGTTTGAGCGCAGCTCCGTGATGGTGGCGATGGTATCGATGCCCCGAGTACTATACATATTTGATGACATATAAGTCATTTATCGTGAATTAGACGCCCGAACGACCGGCGAACGCAGGGGTTTCACGATAGATAGCCAGGAGGCCAGACCTAAAATATTGTTACAAATCACAGGTTATATTCACTGGTTTGCACAGCCGGTGGTAGCCTGCCACATATATATGCCGGCAGCACCTGACAATGTAATAATCGCCTCGTATATTGGGCGCAGTTCGTACCCACGGACTACCTTGTGTCGGCCTCACCTTATCCTTTTTGCTTGATGCGCTTGTTACCAACGCTTCCTCCTCGTCTGTTCTCCCCCGCCCCACCAGCCTGCATCACAGGTATCGTCCTGATGGCCCTGATGCTGCTCGTTCCAGTCGCGCAGGCACAGGATGATGTCCCGCGTGTGACGTCCGTCATGGCGCTCGAAAACGTCCGCGTCGTGGCCAGCCCTGGCTCTGTGTCAGAAAGCGCGACGGTGCTCATCCGCGATGGGTTCATTGAGGCGGTGGGCACCAACGTGTCGGTGCCGGTGGGGGCTGACCGCATCGACGGTGGCGACACCCTGACCGTCTATGCTGGCTTTATTGATGGGCTGTCCCACGTCGGGGTGCGCGAGGCCGACGACGAGAATGGCGACGTGGAAGACCGGGGCAACCCGCCGCCCGCCCGTGCCGGCATCCAACCCAACCGGGACGTTCGGGCCTTTCTTAACCCCGAGGATACCGCCATTCGGCGCCTTCGGGAGCAGGGCTTTACAGCGGCCCACGTGATGCCAAAGGGGCGCATGCTGCCCGGGACCGGCGCGGTTATCTTGCTTGGCGGCGACGACCCCGACACCATGGTGCTCCGTGGCGAAACCGCCCAACTGGCCCAAATCGCGAGTGCCAGCGGCGTTTTCCCGTCCAACGACATGGCCGTGATCGCCCAGTTCCGGCAGACCTTTCGCGAGGCTGAGCGCCGGCAGGCCGTGGAAGCGCGGTATGATGCAAACCCAGAGGGCATGGAGCGTCCCTCCCACGACCCCGTCCACCGCGCGCTTTTCCCGGTGCTGTCGGGCGATCTCCCGATGTTCTTCCACACCGAAAACGCGCTGGATTTACACCGGGTGCTGGCGCTCCGCAATGAACTCGGCTTCCCGCTTGTACTGACGGGCCTCGCCCAGAGCTTCGACGCGCTGGATGCCCTCCGTGACGCTGACGTCCCTCTCTACCTGACCCTCGATCTGCCCGATGCCGTGGAGGTGGATGGAGACGAGGAGCACACGCCGTTCGACCCCGACCTCCGCACACGTACGTTTGCTGACGTGGAGGCCGAAGAAGAGAATCTGAAGGCCAGGCTCCGGGAAGTCCAGCAACAGTACGAGCGCACAGCCGCGCTCCTCCATGAGGCCGGGCTCTCGTTTGCCTTTACGACAAAGGATACCGCACCGGGCGACGTACTGGCGCATATTCGCCGGGTGGTGGCCGCAGGCCTTCCCGCTGACGTGGCCCTTGCTGCCCTCACCACGCGCCCGGCGGAGCGTTTGGGCATCGACCGGCAGGTGGGCACGGTGGAGGCTGGCAAGATTGCCAACCTCATCGTGGCAACCGGTGACCTATTTGACGATGACACAGACATCCACACGGTGTTTGTTGATGGAGCAGCCTACGACGTAACCACCGCCCCTGCCGACGCCGACCCTGACGCCGAGATCAACCCGGTCGGCACCTGGGCGCTTACCGTCCGCTCGCCTGAGGGTACGGTCGATGCCACCGTGCAGCTTGATGGCAGCCCCGAAGCGCTCGATGGCACCATCACCGTTGAGATGGTCTCGTCCGACCCCGCACCGTTTGACGAGGTCCGAATCGACGGCAACATCCTCACCTTCGCCTTCACCGCTGAGCAGTTCGGCGCTATTCGCGGCCGCCTGACCCTGACGGAGACGGAGGCCGAAGGTACACTAACGATTCCTGGATTCGGTGGCGTACCCGTGACGGGCACCCGAACGGCCGGGCCTGACCAATAGGCTCGCCACCAGTCGGCTCGATAACAGTCGGCTCGATAACAGTCGGCTCGATAACAGCACTGCTCTTCCTCGCTTTCCCGATTCGCATGCCTCCTTTCCGCCCCATGCTTTTACGCTTTCTTTCGTTTAGCTGCATCCTATCCCTCGTGCTCCTGCTAAGCACCTCCCTGCTCGTGGCCCAGGACCGCGGCGATGTGCTCATCCAAAATGCCACCGTGCACACCGTCACGAACGGCACCCTCGAGAACACCGACATCCTGGTGCGCGACGGCCGTATTGAATCGCTCGGCGCGGGGCTCAGCGCACCCTCCGGCGTACGGGTGATTGATGCGACGGATCTCCACGTGATGCCCGGCATCATCGACGCGCACTCCCACATCGGCATCAGCAACGTGAATGAAGCCACCCGCCCCGTTACAGCGGATGTCGGGGTAGGCGATGTGCTTAATCCGTACGATGTGAGCATCTACCGGGCCCTGGCGGGCGGTACGACCACGGCCCATGTGATGCATGGTTCGGCCAACGCCATCGGCGGGCGCAACCAGACCATCAAACTGCGCTACGGAGATCTGAACCCGGAGCACTACCGCTTCGACGGCGCCCCGCGGACCATCAAGTTTGCGCTGGGCGAAAACCCGATGCGCGTCCACGGCCAGGGGCAAGGCATCAAGCCCCGCACGCGGATGGGCGTCGAGTTTGTCATCCGGGATGCCTTTCGGCAAGCGCAAGTCTATGCCGAGCAAAAGGCTGCGTATGCCAATGGCGACCGCCCGACGCCGCCACCGTACAGTGAGCGCCTCGAAGTGCTCAGCGACGTGCTCAGCGGCGACATCGTCGTGCACGCGCACTCCTACCGGGCCGACGAAATGCTCATGCTGATGCAGGTGATCGACGATTTTGGGCTGAACGACACCTTCGTGCTGCAGCATAGCATTGAGGCCTTCAAGATTGCCCCAGAGATTGCCGCGCAAGGGATCCCCGTATCGGTGTTCATGGACTGGTGGGGCTTTAAGTTTGAGGCCTACAACGCCGCGGCTCACAATGCGGCTATCCTGATCCGCAACGGAATCACGGCCTCTATCCACTCCGACAGCGGCGACCTCATCCGCCATATGTACCATCAGGCGGCCAAGTCGCAGCGCTACGGCGACCTGACGGATGACGAAGCCCTATCGCTGGTGACGATCAACCCGGCCATCCAGCTCGGCATCGACGACCGTGTCGGCTCTATTGAAGAAGGCAAAGATGCCGACCTCGCGCTCTTCAGCGCCCATCCCCTGTCCGTGTATGCCGTGCCGCAGATGACGTTTGTGGATGGCGTAGTGCGGTTCGACCGGGCGACGGACCCGGACGACATGCGCCTGCAGGTGAACCCTGAGGGCGATGTCGCCCCTGCCTACGCCGGAGAGACGCACAGCCATAGCCACGACCATCCCCACGACGCCCATGGCCACGGGGTGGGCTGCATGGAGGGCGTCAACCTGTTTGAGTTTCTCTCCACAAAGTAATCCGGCCCCGGCCACCTCTTTTATCCTCATGCTATTCTACCGGACCCTCGCTCCTATGTCTTTTCTTCTTTCGGTCTTGCTCGCGGCCGGTCTGCTGTTCGGCACGCCCGTCGATGCCACCGCCACTGACGACCGCGGCCCGTTTGCCATTACCAACGCTGAACTGGTGACCGTCGCGAATGGCACCATCAGCAACGGTACCCTCATCATCGAAAACGGACGCATTACGGCCCTCGGCACCGATGTGACCATCCCAGAGGGCGCTACCGTGATTGACGCCGAGGGCAAGTCCGTATATCCAGGCATGATCGACAGCGGGACCCGACTGGGTGTTACCGAAGTGGGCTCCATCTCGCTCACGCAGGACTTCAATGAGGTGGGGGCGCTGAACCCACAGCTCGACATTCTTACCGCCGTGCACCCCAACTCGCGGCTGATCCCGGTAAACCGGGTGGCGGGTATTACCACCGTCATTACGGAGCCGTCCGGTGGCCGCATCTCGGGCACTGCCGCCTTGATCAATCTGCACGGGTACACGCCGGAGCAGATGCACGTGGGCGGTGCTGAGTTGATGACGGTGAACTACCCCTCCACCGGACGCGGGGGCTGGTGGGACCGCCGCTCGGATGAGGAGATTGAGCGGGAAGCCCAGGAAGCCATCGATGAGCTGAACCTGGTGTGGGACCGTGCAGCGCAGTACGCGCAGATCGACTCCGCCCACACGGCCGATCCACAGGCACACGAAGCCCCATCGTACGTCCCGGAGATGGAAGCCATGCTGCCTGTGGTGCGGGGCGGAATGCCCGTCATGATTCGCGTGAACCGGTCGGCGGATATTCGGTCGGCCCTGGAGTGGATTGCCGACCGCGAGCTGGAGCAGGTAGTGCTGAGCGGTGTCAGCGAGGGCTGGCGCGTCGCTGACCTGATTGCAGAAGCGGGCGTCCCCGTGCTGGCGGGTCCGGTTATCGCGACGCCTTCGCGCAGCTCCGACCGCTACGACCGCGCCTACGAAAATGCTGCCCTGATGCACGAAGCGGGGGTTACCGTAGCCCTCCGCACTGGCGAAGACGCAAACGTCCGCAACCTGCCCTTCAACGCGGGCTTTGCCGTGGCCTACGGCATGCCGTACGAAGATGCCCTCCGGGCCGTCACCCTGACGCCCGCGGAGATCTTTGGCGTCGCCGATGAGCTGGGCTCACTGGAGGAGGGCAAGCAGGCGTCCCTCTTCATCGCCGATGGCGATCCCTTCGAGCCAGCGACCGCCGTTACGCACCTCTTTATTAACGGCTACCAGATTCCGATGGAGAGCGAGCAGTCCCGCCTCTACGAAGAATTTCTGGATCGCCAGCCCGGGGCCACCCTCCACCCGCAAGAGTAAAAGGAGCTGGCACGACGCTCACTCCGCAGTCATTAAAAAAGCCCCACGCTCCTTCCGGAGGGTGGGGCTTTGGTATGCAGGCGGCATGCGGGCGAGCGAGCGGTTACTCTCGCCTACACCTTGTGGGTTACGAAAGCTGCTCCATCAGCGCCTCGGCCCGCTGGCGGTATTCGCCCACCATGGCTTCCTCAAGATCCGAGCGTGCTTGCTGCGTATCGCCCTGCGCCATGTACGCTTCGCCCCGTACAAGGTGGATGCGCGCGCGGTCGCTGCGGCTTCCGGTGAAGATGTCGAGCGCCTGTGAGGCCATCGAAATGGCTTCGTCGTAGTTACCCAGCGCCTCATGCGCGACCGCCATGTAGTAAAAGGTATTCGCATTCGGCTCTACGTAGTCTTGCAGCCGCTCCAGGTGGGAGAGCGCTTCGTTCGCTGCGGAGCGCGACGGGCTCTCTGATTCCCCCAGCCGGGACGAGGCCAGGAAATGAAACTGCGACCGGACGGTCCGCTCCGCCGTGCGCTGCTCTTCGGTGTCGCCCGTCTCGATGGCGAGCTGGTAGAACTCAAGCCCCTCATCGAAGCGGTCCGACTTACGAAGCGCTTCGGCCTTGGCCAGGTAGGCCCGGCTGTGCTCGTCGTTGTACTCCAGCGCCTGCGTAAAGTGCTCAATGGCCTGGTCGTAGTCCTCGGCACGGTCCGCCATCAGACCAGCGCGAAACTGGAATTGCGTGGCCAGGCGCCGTCCTTCGGCTATCGCGCCGTCGTGCTCCATTTCCTGGCCGAGCTCCCAGAACGCAACAATTTTCTCGTGCGCCTCGGCGTAGAGCTGTCGCGCCTGGGCGTGCTCTTGGTTCTGCTGGGCCTGCTGGGCCTGCTGCGCGACCTGCGCGGCTTCGTTGTAAAGGGCACCAAGATCTTCCTGCGCCTGCGCGGGCAGTACCAAGGCGATGCTCAGTAACACAGCAGCAAAAGCCACAAAAAGGGAGCGAGTAAAGATCAAAGGGTTCATGGTGCTTTGCACGGTTGAGCCTCCAAAAATGTACGGGTGAGTAGTGATGCGTTGCTACGGATACAGCGTGTGATTACCTGATCCCTTTGCCAGTTCCATGCCACATCGTGCGACCGGATACCGGACCCCTGTATCAGCCGATTTCCCGCGTTATGGGGAGCGTCTGGCTGCATTCACGAAGGAATTCGGTGGACGGCTGCGAGCGCAGTGGACACCCGTGTGAACTTGATCGGACAGCGGGCGGCGCGGGGATGAATGTTTATCGAACCGAATCAGCCTAACGGAACGCCCCTGCCGTTGAGTTCCCGCAGCAGGCAGATCCGTTACAGACGCGACGAACGCGGTGCGCCCCTGCACCCGGCTGCCTGGGGACAGCACGCGGGGTACTATGAACCCTCCTGCTGAGCTTCCAACTGCTCGCGGTATGCCTCGCTGGCAAAGATTGCGATTTCTACCCGGCGGTTCTCCTGCCGGCCCGCCTCCGTTTCGTTGGAGGCCACTGGTTCATCTTCCCCTCGCCCCATGGTGCGGACGCGGCTTGGGCGCACGCCCTGCTCCATCACGTATGCCGCAGCCGCCTGCGCCCTCCGCTCGGACAACCCCTGATTGTATTCAGCGCGCCCCACGGAGTCGGTGTGTCCGACGATGAGCACTTCGGTGTTGTCATACGAGGACAAGCTCTGGGCGAGCTCGCGGAGATTTTGGCGAGCCTCGGGCCGGAGTTGGGAGGAATCAAAATCAAAGAGGATCCCGCTGTCGAAGGTTACCTGGATGCCCTCGCCTACCCGTTCCACCGTGGCGTTGGGGAGTTCATCCTCCAACTCCTCGGCTTGCCGGTCCATCTGGCGGCCAATGATCGCCCCGGCCGTCCCGCCGACAATAGCCCCGATGATCGCGCCGCGCGCTGTGCTACCGGTGGCGCGGCCGATGAGGCCTCCCGCTACGGCCCCACCCGCCGTCCCCGCGGCAGCACCCTTCTCGGTACCCGACAGGTTCTCGATGGTCGAACAGCCGGAAAGCGTAGCGGCGAAGGCGAGGCCCCCGATCAACAGGAGGATAGGAAGGATGCGAGACGTGTACATAATGCGGCTCCGAACAAATGGTTAGGGGTGAAGGATACAGACAGGGGTAGGAGAGACAAGTGCCATGCCAATGCGTCGAGCGTCCCAGAATCCACGGTCACGGTACCGCTGACGGCGGCACCCTTTCCAATCGGCCGTGAAGAGCATGCAAAATGACCATCGGATCGCTCCTTTTGCCACGCCAGTAAGCCCACCGTTCGGGGATTGACTCGGAGTCTTCCTATCTTAAGAGTTCGCTTAGCCTATGCAATCCACCCCCTGTCCCACATGAAGCTGATCATCCCCATGGCCGGCCGCGGCACGCGTGTCCGCCCACATTCCCACGTTACCCCCAAGCCGCTTCTTTCCGTGAAAGGAAAAAGCATTGTAGAGCGGATCGTCGATACCTTCAACCGCGTGCTCTCCCGTTCTATAGATGAAGGCGTGTTTGTCCTTGGCCCCGACTTTGGCGATGAGGTCCGCGACCAACTGCGGGGCATTTGCGACCGGAACGATATGGAGGCGCACTTTACCATACAAGAGAGCGCTGAAGGCACCGCGCACGCCGTGTACTGCGCCGACGAGCACCTGTCCGGGGAAGGCCTTATCGTGTTTGCCGATACCCTGTTTGATATGGAGCCGGGCGTGGCCATCGAGGATAACGACGTGGTCATCTGGGTCAAGCACGTGGACGACCCCAGCCGCTTTGGCGTTGCTGTGCGCGACGGCGACGAGGTGGTGCAGCTCGTGGAAAAGCCGGAGGAGCCCATCTCCAACGAGGCCATCATTGGCATCTATTACGTGAAAGACCTGGGCAGCCTCCAGGGGGCGATCCAGGAGCTGTTGGAGGCTGATATCCGCGGGAAGGGCGGCGAGTATCAGCTGACCGACGCCATGGATGCGCTGCTGCAGGCCGGAGCCACCTTCGGCACCGCTGCCGTCACCGAATGGCTCGACTGTGGGACGATCCCCGCCCTGCTCGACACCACGGGCCATATCCTGAACAAGGAGAGCGACAGTCTGAAGGAAGGCGCCATCAAGGACTGCGTGATTCACGAGCCGGTGTACGTAGGTCCGGGCGCCCACGTGGAAGGCAGCGTGCTGGGGCCGCGCGTATCGGTCGAAGCCGGCGCCACCATCCACAACAGCGTTATACAGAACAGCATTGTGTTCTCCGACGCCTCGGTGGAAGGCGCCGTACTTGAAGACTCGCTGGTGGGGCAGCACGCCACCGTGCGGAAATCGCCCGCAGTCGTAAACATCGGCGACCACTCGGCCCTTGGCCCGCGCGCGTAACAAGCGCGATAAGCACACGTCCTCTACGGAGCACTCGAAGGCACGGTGGGTACACGCCCTCACACCGTGCCTTCGGTTATGTTATCCGCTGTTTCTCCCTCTATCCACATGAAGCTGTACCCTTCCGCCGCGTCCTCCAAGCTGGGCTTCGACCACGTTCGCTCCCGCCTCCACAGCCACGTCATGGGGCCACTGGGGCATGAGCGTATCGACGCCATGCGGCCAGCCGATTCGCTCGGCTGGCTACGCGATGAACTGGCAGCTGTCGATGAGCTGCAGGATGCCTTCCGGTTTGATGACCCGGTCCCGCTGCACGACCTACTCGATATTCGGTCAGTCCTGAAACGCGCCCAGCCCGAAGATGCCCGGGTGGACGCCGAGGACCTCGTGGCCGTGCGCAAGGTGTTGCACACCTGCCGCCGGGTGCGAAGCTATGTGGCGCGGCGCAACGAGGCCTACCCGACGCTGCACCAGCGGACGCGCCGCCTTACGCCACTTCCCGACATTGAGGAGCGCATCAGCGAGATTGTGGACGAGGACGGGCGTGTGCAGGACGATGCCTCTCCCGAGCTGCGGCGCATCCGTCGCCTCATTATCCAGCGGCAAAGCGATCTCCGCGAGGCCCTCAACCGGGAGCTCCGGAGTGCCGTGGGGCAGGGCTACGCTACGGAGGACCAGCCCACCATCCGCAATGGCCGGATGGTCATTCCTGTACGGGCCGAGGCGAAGCGCAAAGTTGAGGGGTTTGTGCAGGACAGCTCGGCCTCCGGACAAACCGTCTATATTGAGCCTGCGGCGTGCCTGCATCTCAACAACGAGGTGCGGGAGCTAAAGAGTGATGAGCGGCGCGAAATCGACCGCATCCTGCGCGCGATGACCAAGCGCCTGCGCGGGCAGCTCGACCCGCTGCGGCAAAATGTCCGCATCCTTGCGATGCTGGACTTGCTGCAGGCAAAGGCCAAGCTGGCGAACGAATTGGACGCGGTGGTGCCCACGCTGGACACGGACGGCGTCGTCGAGCTCCGCAACGGCCGCCATCCGGCCCTACTCCTCCATCGGCTGCAGCAGGGCGGCGATGGGGAACCCGTCGTACCCCTCACCCTGACGCTTGGCGAGGACTATCAGACGCTCCTCATTACCGGGCCCAACGCCGGCGGCAAAACCGTCGCGATGAAAACCGTCGGCGTGCTGGCGCTGATGCTTGCCTATGGCCTCCCCATCCCCGCCGACGACACGTCGCGGATGCCGGTGTTCGACCAGGTATTTGTAGACATCGGCGACGAGCAGTCCATTGAGGAAGACCTCTCCACCTTTTCCTCCCACATCAGCAACCTGCGGCACGTGCTCAAGCATGCCACGGATCGTTCGCTGGTGCTGATCGACGAGGCCGGCACAGGTACGGACCCTGACGAGGGCGGCGCGCTCGCCCAGGCCATGCTGGAACGGCTGAACGACCGCCACACGCGCACCATTGCCACCACGCACCACGGCACGCTGAAGGTGTTTGCGCACGAGACGGAGGGGGTCGAAAATGGCTCCATGGAGTTCGACCACGAGACCCTGCGCCCCACGTATCGTTTTCAGCCGGCCGTGCCCGGGTCTTCCTACGCGTTCGAAATTGCCGAGCGCATGGGCCTGGCGCCCGACCTTATCAGCCGGGCCCGAACGCTCGTCGGTGAGCAAAAAGCGGCACTGGAAGACCTCATCACCACGCTGGAGCAACGGACGCAGACCCTGGCGGCCCGCCTTAAGGAGGCGGACAAGACCTTGAAGGAGGCCGAGCACGAGAAACGGAAATACAAAGAACGGCTCCAAAAGAGCGAGAAGGAGCGCGCCGAGATCCGGCAGCAGGCCCTGGAAGAAGCTGAGCGCATTGTGAATGAGGCCAACGCCCGCATCGAGCGCACCATTCGGGAGATCAAAGAGGCGGAGGCCGAGCGGGAGGCTACGAAGCAAGCCCGCGAGCGGCTGGAATCGTTTAAGGAGACGGTGGGCGACTCGCTGGAGGCGGTGGAGGACGAGGCGGCAACCGAACGCGAGCCTTCGGCACCGGCGCCGCAGAATGGCGCCGAGGCAGCGCCTACGGCGCCTGCCGCAGCGGCAACCGGTCCGCTGGCGGTGGGCGACCGCGTGCGCCTCGACGAAGGCGCTATGACGGGCGAAGTCCAGGCCCTGGAGAACGGCGAGGCCGTCATCACCGCCGGCGCCATGCGGATGCGCGTCGATCGCAAACGCCTCACCAAGGTGGGCGGCCCGACCAAGCAGAAAGTGACGGTGAACCGTACCAGCAGCGGCAGCGAGCCGGCCATTGCCCAGGCCAGCCGGTCGGTGGACCTCCGTGGCTATCGGGTAGAGGAAGCCCTGACGGCCGTCCGGCGCCACCTCGATACCGCCATGGCCGCTAACCTGAACCAGGTGGAGATCCTCCACGGCAAGGGCACCGGGGCACTCCGCGAAGCCATTCACGAGCACCTGAGCCAAGAGCCGGCCGTGGCCTCCTACCGGGAGGCGCCCCTCCAGCACGGGGGCAGTGGCGTAACCCTCGTGGATCTTGCGTGACGCGGCGCGCTTTTTGTACCGTTCTCCAACGGTACACAGCACACGCCGCTTCGGAAGCCCACCCTTCCGAAAAAGCCCGCGGCCTGGCGCAAGCAACGCACAACGGGTGGGCGCGTACTGATTGCTCCGGCCGATGCTCGGCTACAGCCTGTGGCCCGCCCTTACTGCCTGGCCTCTTCTCTTTATGGACTTTCTACTGCGCATGGATTCCTGGTCGCCGGCCCTTCCGGTCTATGCTTTAGTTTGCCTGCTGATGACGGCGCCCCCCGCGGTAGCCACCGCCCAGACGGCCGAGGCGGATACATCCCTCCAGGCGCAGGCGCTGGAGCACGTCCGCGATGCCTTTGCCCGTGGCGATGCCCGGGCCCTTCTGGCCCATGCGACCGAGCGCATTGAGATGACGCTCCTGGGCCGCAGCACCCATTACAGCCGATCGCAGGCCATTTACGTGATGGAGGAGTTCTTCCGCGACTATCCCCCGGAGCAGTTTGCAGCGGAGGACACCTCAGGGGCAGAGGGGAGCTGGTTCATGGCCTACGAGTACTGGTCGACGCGCGGCCAGGAGCCCATGCAGGTGTTCATCCGCGTCCGGACGCTTGCCGATAGCTGGGAAGTACGCGAAATACGGGTGGAGCGGCAGCGCCGGTAATGCCCGCGTAGCCACGCCGCGCGCGGAGCCTCAGCGGCTGCGACGCGGTACCTTACGATTCTCCATGGACGCCTTCAATGGACGACGCGCGATCGCGCATGCCTGATCTACGCCAGACGCTTGGCCCCTTCCTGCGCGAGCGGTACGTGCTGATCGGTGTGCTACTGCTGGCGGCGCTGGGGCTGACCACGCTATTGCAGCATGCGCATGTGGACCACGCCGCCGCAACCGCTGAGCATCGGCAGGAGCGCGCGGTGGCCGAGGGCCTGGCGTTTGCGCAGCGCGACCTCCAGCGCCTCGAATCGAGGCTTCGGGCCGAGGCTGAGACGCTGAGCGACGCGGCAGCGGTGCGGCAGACGCTGCGCGCGAACCCTACCTCCCCGGCTGATCCCGCAGCGGAGGCCGCCGCCCGCCACTTTGCCGCGCTGTCGCTACCCGACCGCGTCACGGCCGACCTGTATGACCGCGAGGGCACGGCACTGGCCTGGAACGGACCACGGCTGGACGTCACACCTGACACGCTCCCGACGACGCTGTCCGCACAACTGGTGCGCGAAGGAGACGTCCGGAAGGCCCTGGTCGTCTGGATGCCCGTGCGCGAAGGCCCCATCACGCTGGGGACGGTCCGCATGGTGCGGGTGCTGGAAGCCCGCTCCCCCGTGCAAAATCAGTACCTGGAGGACTACCGGCGGGCGCAGGCATGGCAGCGGTCGACCGGCACGCCCGTAGAGCTTTTCATCGACGGCCCGGTACCTGACGTTCCGGCCGCGGACACCCTCGGCGTGCGTGGCATCGACGGGCAGGCCCTCGGGGGCACGCTCGTGGCTGAACGGCCGCAGCAACAGGCCGTCGTGGAAAGCCTGGACCTGCGCTACCGGGACGTTCGCGCGGCCTGGCTTACCCTCCTCCTGGCGTGGGGGCTCTGGGGCCTCGGCGCGCGCTACCGGCAGCAGCCCGAGGGATGGCGCACAGGCGCCCACCTCGCGCTATTGCTGGGAGCCTGGTGGGCGGTGCGCTACGTCCTGCTGGCCCTCAACGTCCCGGGGCGCTGGCAGCGGCCGCGTGCGCCCCTCGCCCCCCTCTTCGACCCGGCCCACTTTGCCTCCACCCTCGGCGGGGGGCTGCTCCGCTCCACCGGCGACTTTCTTCTGACAACGCTGTTCGCGCTGGTGACGGCCTTTGCCCTGGTGCACTTCGTGCGGCGCCGACTGGAGACCGCCCACACCGCCTCATCGTCGACGTGGAGCGCCGTCGGGCAGAGCGTTGCCGCTGCGGCCGGCGCGGCGGCCCTGCTGGTAGGGGGCGCCGTCGGGCTAAGCGTCCTCGCGCGCCGCGCCGTGCTTGACAGCACCCTCGACTACCTCACCGGGATGGTGCTCCTCCCCGATCCGCTGGTAGTGGTTATCTTCTGCACGCTGCTGCTCGCGACGCTCACCCTGCTGTTGCTGAGCGTGGCGGTGCTGCTGGTCACCCATCGGGCGCTTAGCCGCCTGCTCCCATCGCCTACCCGATGGTACGCCGCCCTGGCGGGGGCGGCACCGGTCGCCGGAGGGGCGCTCCTGTGGAGCGGCGGGGTGCTGGGCCTCCCCTGGTTTATCCTCCCAGGCTTCTACCTCGTGGCCCTCGCGGCGGCGTATACGGCCCTCGATCAGCCCACCAGCACGCTGCGGCTGCTGTCGCTGCGCAACATCATCCTGAGCCTGTTTATGCTCAGCATCGTGCTTTATCCCGCGTTCTTTCACGGCATGGATGAGCAACGGCGGTTTCAGATGGCTGATGCGGCGGCGTCGTTTGATGAGGGGCAGGATCCACGCGTCGTGTACGGGATCGAGCGCCTCCTGTCTGACGCGCAGGATACGGAGCTTTTCTGGCAAGCCGTCACGGGCCCTCCCGCCCCGCGTGATACCCTCGCCGGCGTGGGACAGCTTCTGCTACGGGGCTCCCTCCTCTCCTCGCTCAATACCTACGCCACGTCGTTTACCCTGCACCGGCCCGACGGCACGCCCGTGGTGCGGTTTGCGGCAGAGGGCCCCGGCATGCTCACGGTAGACCACGCACCGGACGCCGTGCCGGAGTTCGCGCTGATGCGGCAGATCTACGAAGATCGCCCCTGGGGCGGCCCGGTGGTAGAACAGCTAACCGGCCGTCGGGAGCCCGACCGGCTTCAGTACGTGGGGCTGGCTCCATTGCGCCCACCGGCCCTCATTGAGGTCCCGGCACAACTCTTCCCCCTGCCCCGGCAAGACCTCACCGCCGGCTGGGTGGTGGTCCGCGCTGAACCGCAACGGGCCCTCCTGGACGAGGGGACGCCGTTTCCGCGCGTGTTGCTGCCTGCCGGCTCCTACGGCAACCTCTACCGGAGCCTGTCGATGGCCGAGTTTCGGGAGGGCACGCTGACCCGCAGCTTCGGGCGTAACTTTGGACGCTACCGGCTCGCCGAAGACATTCAACAGGCAATCAGCCGAGAGGGCCGGATCTGGCGCTCGGAAACGATCGATGGGGAGCGGTTTCTGACGCTCTACCGGCAGGCCACCACGCCCCGTTCGGCGGTGCGGGAGGGGCCGGAGGCGCTCGCCGCTCCACCATCAGTGATTGCTGTGCGCATCACGGCCATCGGTATGTTCGATCACCTCTATTACCTCCTGCGGCTGACGGTGGCGGGACTCTTCGTCGCCCTGCCATTTTACCTGTTGGGGCTCCTGCTGCGCTGGCGCGCGGGGCTGCTCCCGGCCCCCCACGTGCGGTTTCGGGATCGGGTGCTGAATGCGTTCCTTGTAGTTGGCATCGTGGCTGTTGCCGCGGTGGGCGTGATCGGGCAGCAGATGGTCATTACCGAGACCGACAACGCCGTGCGCGACTGGCTGCGCCAGCACCTGGAGCGGGTGGAGGACACCCTGGCGCTCTCTACCGCCGGCGAGGAGCTCCCGTACCAGGGCCTGGAGCGCACCACCGTAGAAGAGCTGGCCCGCCAGGTGGGGCGCGATCTGAACCTGTACCGGGAGGGCCTGCTCGTGGCCTCCAGCCGTCCGCAGCTCGTGCGCGACCGCCTCATCGACGACCGACTCCCGGCCGACGTGCATCAGGCGCTGGAGTTCGACGGCTTCCGCTTTGCCTTTGCAGAAGCGCAGCTGGGCTCGTTCCGGTACACGTCGGGGTACCATGCCCTGCTTGACGAGCAGCGTCAGCCGCGCTACGTCATTGGCCTTCCGACGCTTCCCGAGCAGGAGCGCATCGAGGAGGAACGGGCCCGCACCATCGCCTACCTCTTCGGCGCCCTCCTCCTGCTGGTGCTGGTGGTGATGCTTACCGCCGGCGCGCTGGCCCGCGCGCTGGCCCGCCCCATCGCCCGCCTCCGCGCCGGGCTGGAGGACGTCGCCCGCGGCCGCTTTGAGCGGACGTTGCCGGTGGACTCCCGCGACGAGATCGGGGAGCTCGTGCAGACCTTCAACGAGATGCAGGCGCAGCTGGCCGAGAGCCGCCGGCAGCTCACGCAGCAAGAGCGGCAACTGGCGTGGCGCGAGATGGCCCGCCAGGTGGCGCACGAAATCAAGAATCCGCTCACCCCCATGAAGCTTTCGGTACAGCACCTGCAACGTGCGTACAAAGACGCCACGCTCCACCCGATCGGTGAGGGCTCCGGCGATAGCGCCGAGGAAAAGACTGTAGACGCCCGCTTCCACCGCACCTTTGAGCGGATTACCACGACGCTGATTGAGCAAATCAACGCGCTGGCGCGGATTGCGAATGAGTTTTCGACGTTCGCTCGGATGCCCACCCGGCACATCGAGCGGCTGGACCTCAACGACGTGGTCCAGGAAGCCGGCGTGCTAATGCAAGAAGAAGCCGGCACGGACATCGCATTCGATTTGGCCGATGCCCCCCTCATCGTGGAAGCCGACCGCGAGGAGCTCCGGCGTAGCTACATCAACCTGATCAAGAACGCGCTGCAAGCCATTCCGGAGGACCGTGCGCCGAGGATCGCCGTCCGCACCCGACCAGAGACGAAGAACGGGCACTCCTGGGCCCACAGCGAGGTGGAGGACAACGGCGCCGGCGTTCCCCCCGAGTTGCAAGACAAAATATTCCAGCCCAACTTCTCCACCAAGACGAGTGGTACCGGGCTGGGCCTGGCGGTGGTGCGCAAGAGCATCGAAGACGTGGGCGGCACCGTCGGCTTCGACACCACCCAGGGCGCGGGCACCACGTTCTGGATCCAACTCCCCCAGGCCGAGGAACCCTGATCCCGTGGGAGATTCGTGTCGACGAAAGCGCAAGCCTCCGGTTCAGCCCGCGAGGCATGGCCCATCGCCTGCGCGTCCGGCCCCATTGCGCACCGCGGCGTTCGCCTGCACTACACCGTAGAGTTCCGGCTCAGATACGCCAGCGCGCCCAGCAGCACCGCAGGTACGATGATGCTGGCATACACCAGCCATTCGGCCCCCGTTGGCTGCGATACATAAACGGTGCTTTCTTGAGCCAGCAGGAGAATCGAGAGTATGGACATAGAAACGATTGGTTAGGCGAGAGTCGGGCGTGATAAGAGGCCTACGCCAGCGTGCTTCTCGGGTTCGTCACATCGCAGCGCATCTCCGGCGGCTGCCCTTCATACAACTCGTGTGCTATTTCTTGACTAATCCACCGGCTTATGACCGACCGTGTAGTAACGATCGATTTCTGGAATACGATGGTGGTGGCACGAACCAATGGGGAAGCCCGACAGGAAGCCCGCCTGGAGCAGCTGCGCACCGCTGTGGCGATATCCTCCGCGGCCACCATCCCTGAGGAGGCGCTTCTTACCGCCTACCGGGGGGCCAACCAGCGCCTCGACACGCTCTGGCAGGAGGAGCACATCACGCCGTCCGTTGACCGGGCGCTACACTTTGTGTGGGAGGCACTGGATCTGACCGTGCCGGAGACTGTGCATCAGGAAACCGTCATGGCGTTCGAGGAAGGCTTGCTCGTGGGCCCGCCTGACCTTGCCGACGGGCTGCCGGAGGCCCTCGCCGCGCTGCCGGAGGGGGTCCGCCTTGGCATCATCTCCGATACCCGCTTTTCGCCGGGGCGGGTGATTCGGCAGTACCTCGACAAGAAAGGCATCCGGGAGCACTTCGCCGGCTTTGTGTTTTCCGATGAAACCGGCGTGGCCAAACCGGAGCGAGCGGCATTTGAGGCCGCAGCCCGGCAGCTGGATACCGCACCCGACACCCTCGTGCACATTGGCGACCTGCGGCGGACCGACGTGGCGGGCGCCAAGCAGGCCGGTGGCACAGCGATCCTCTACACCGGGGTTGCAGAGGACAGCACCGAAGCTCCGGAGCCGGATCATGTGCTGCCGCACTGGAAGGAGTTGCCCGCCCTGCTCCAGCAGTTACGGTAGCGGAGCACAGGTCCCTCCCGCGCAGATGCACGTCTATGGAAAGTCCAGCGACACCCCCCGGTTTAGCGAGAACCGCGCCCCCACCTCCAGTAGCCCGATGAACCGCGTGCGGCGCTGGCCCTCTTCGTGCGCCTCGTTCCAGACGTGATTGAGGCCGGCATCAAACCGAATGAAAAAGCGCGGGTCGGGCTGAAAATAGCCCTGCAACCCCCAGCGCAGCGTCTGCTCGGTCGTGCCAGTAAGCAGCGTTTCGATGATGGAGCCATCCGGACGGTTGCGCACAAACTCCTGCGTGAGGCGCTGCTCCCCCTGCGCCAGAAACGTGACCCGCGGGGTGAGCGTGAGCCCGGAGATGATGTCGTCCAGATACACGTCGGCAAAGCCGCTAACGTCTACGTAGTCTGTAAACTGGTTCGCCAGGCCGCGATTGAGGTAGACGTACCGCATGATGGCCCGGCGGTTGTTGTAGACCTGGAAGCTCGCCAGCCCAGTCTCCAGCCCAAGGTCGAGACGATCTGTTACGCCGCCGAGACGAAGCGAGCCGTACAGCGCAAACATCGACGGCTGAATGCGCTCGTCTTCGATGAGCTCCGCGCGGTTTTCGATCACGATGTCGTCGACTACGCCCTGAACGTGAACGGTTGCCTTGCCCACCTGCGCCCAGACCGACGCGCTCACGAGGAGTTGGTCGAGTGCATTGGCGGGCGCATTGTCGCCTACGAAAAATAAAACGTAGGAGGGCGCTAAGGCAAAGGGCATGATGCCGGAGCGCGTGCCCTCGTAGATGAGCGATTCCTGCAGGGAGAAGGCCAGGCGCTTCGACGGCCGCCAGTCGAGCCGCGAGGCCGTAAAGATGCGGGAACGGCTGTCTGGCCCACGCGCGTTACCGGTGAAGCGGTCGTCCGCCGCGATGTTGTCGAGCTCCACCACCAGCCCCTGCACCGAAAGCCGCTCGCCGCCGATGCGGAAGTTGATCTGATCGTAGGGGCGTGGGTTGCTACTGAGGAGGCCTGCCTGCTCGCCGTGCATCGCCCAGTGGTTGCTGAAGCGCCCGACATACAGGCGCGCGTACCGCCCCTGCACGCCGACGTAGCTGTTCTCGTTGCGGGCCTTGAGGCGCCGCACCGGCGAGAGGCCGTCCGGGTCCTGGTCGTAGTACAGGTCGTGCCGCAGCCCCACCTGTGCGATCGCGGGCCCAGCTGCGCCGAACACACGCAGTTCCGCGCTCGACCATGCGAGCTGCCCGTCGCCCGTAGGCCGAACCAGGCTTTCCTGCCGATCCGTGTTGGCGCTGGAGACTCCAGCCTGCAGACTGCCTCCTACCATGGCCTCCGTTCCCTCGCGATCGATCAGCCCTGCGTGCTGTTCGACGGCGCGCAGCCAGCGCTGCTCGCGCGCCGAAAGCCCATCCCCATCCGTGCGATCAAGCGCCCGCCGTATCTCGCCTACCGTATACGGCTGGGCCGTTGGGTGCAACTGCAACAGATGACCGCGGCGCTGCAGGCGGTCGATATACGTGTACACGGGGTCCTCAGCCGGGAGCAGGCGGGCGTCCTGGGCGTGGGCTTCGTGCTCCCCCACGCTACCCCAGCCCGCCAGCGTTACCAATAAAGCGAAAAGAAGAGCACCGGTTAATCGCTTCATGCCGGACGTAGCGCGTGTGAGAAACGGCGAATCACTTCCTGCTTAAAACGAGCCGCTGCCCAGCACCACCAGCTTCTCCTCATCACAGGGAATATCCCGCAGCGCGTTGCGCGTGTCGACAATCATCGGAGCGTGCGCCGCGATCATTTCGTAGTCGAACGCGGCATGGTTCGTAAGCAAGATGGCCACGTCGTGGTCCGCCAGCGTCTCCGCCGTAAGCGGATGGCCGGGCAGCGGCTCGCGCGTGCCGTTTACCGTGACGCTGTACTCAGAAACGTGCGGGTCCGTGTAGCTGATGTGCGTCACCCCGCGCTTGCGGAGCACCTGCACCACCCGCTCCGCCGGCGAGTGGCGGGTATCCGCCACGTTGGGCTTAAACGATACGCCCAGCAGCAGCACGCGCGCGTCCTTCAGCGCCACCGGCGAGTGGGCCACCGCGCGCATGACGGCGTCGGCCACGTAAAACGGCATCTCCTCGTTGATCCGGGCCGCCAGGGTGATAAAGCTGGTTTCGAAATCATACTTCCGGGCCAACCACGACAGATAATATGGATCGATGGGGATGCAGTGACCGCCGATCCCAGGGCCCGGGGTAAACTTCATAAAGCCGAAGGGCTTGGTGCCTGCGGCCTCCACGACTTCCCAGATGTCGATCCCCCCTACCCGGTCGCAGAGCTGTGCCAGTTCGTTCACGAGCGCGATGTTGACCGAGCGGAAGATGTTTTCCAGCAGCTTTTCCATCTCCGCCACTTTAGGGCTGGAGACGCGATGTACGGTACCGACGATCTGCTCCAGCGCCAGGGCGGCCACCTCGGTGCAGGCCTCGGTCACGCCGCCCACCACGACGGGGGTGTTGGCGGTGGTAAATTCCTTGTTGCCCGGGTCTACGCGCTCGGGACTGAAGGCCAGAAAGTAGTCCTCACCCAACGTAAGCCCCTGCGGCGCCGCGGCGGCCTCAAGAATGGGCTGTACGACGCCTTCCGTGGTATCCGGGTAGGTCGTACTTTTCAGGATCAGAAGCTGCCCCGGCCGCAGATGCTGAGCGATCGCTTCCGTCGCCTGCTCGATGTAGGCCGTGTCCGGGTCCTTGTGCTGCGTCACAGGGGTGGGCACGCAGATGAAAACGACATCGGCCTCGCCAATGGAAGCGTACGTGGACTCAGCGCGGAAAACCTCTTGCTGGACGCTTTGGGCCAGCTCTTCATCGTCAACGTCTTCAATATGGTTAACCCCGCGGTTCAGCTGGTCGACGATGCGCTCGCTCACGTCGATGCCGAGCACGTTGTAGCCCTCTGCTGCGTAGGCCATGGCCAGGGGCAGGCCCACGTATCCGAGCCCTACAACACCGATGGTGGCAGTCCGGGTCGTAAGCTGTGTAGCCAGGTGGTCCTGGACGTCAGCGGTTGGGGCGGGTGGTGCAGTACCGTTCATGCGTGACATTATGTAGGGGACGCTAATACAAGTGAATATCGGAGAGCCGTTGCAGGCTCTTTTCTGCGATCAGTGAGCCTGCTGATGAAGGTGATAGAGCTGTGGCTGGTTGCTCACGCCATGCGTGGGTCCATCGCGTACCGCCATGTGGTGCTCCGGGGAGATCGCTACCGACGTCGCCGCCTCCTCGGCACGTAGCGGCATGACCCCGATGACGAATCCGTAGCAGGTGGCCCCGGCGCGGGTGGCTTCCCGGCAGTCGCGTTCGATCTGATCGTCCGAAGCCGCATCGAGCGCGAACACGACCACCGCAATGTCATGGGCCTCACACACGTCACGAAGCCCTTCGGAGCGCGGGTACACCGGCAATCCCTGTAGCGAGCGCCCTTCGGTGGTTTCATCATCCGCCACGAAGGCCACCGGCTGCACGTTCGCTTCGCTATCAGAGCGGAGATTGCGCAGGGCAGCACGGCCCGTCGATCCGGCGCCGACAATGAGCGTGGGGCGACCGGTGGTGCGCCGAGCGGCCACGTACTGACGTAAGCCCCGGAATCCGAACCGCACACCGCCCACCGCCATCGTAACGATAAGCCAGTCGATCACGATCACCCCAAGGGCGATGGACGAGAGGCCAAATGTGACCGCGAGTACGCCAAGGACGACCAGACTGCTCACCGTCGTAGCCTTCAGGACGCGGATGACCTCCAGCGTGCCAGCATACCGCCAGACCGCTTTGTAAAGCCCGAAGGCGTAGAACACCGGGATCTTCGCCATCACCACCAGCGGCAACGCCTGCGCGAGAAACGCCTCGTGGCTTAGCGTAAGGCCCGACTCAAACCGCAGGACATACGCCATCACAAAAGCCGCCAGCACGAGCACGGTATCTACCGCCACCCCACACACGGGCTTCCATCGATGCCCAAAAGCGCGCGTGGGCCAGGTCACCATGCGTTGTAGCAAGGGGAGCTCGTCCGCCGAGGCCGGTGCCGCCGCCCCATCGCCTGAGGTGAGGGGCGCTTCGGGCGTATCGTACACTTCGGCCCGCGCAAGGTACACGCCCAGGACCCCCATCCCGGCCAGCAAGAAGGCGAGCAGCGCAGCAAACAGCAGGACATTCGACAGCACATAGATCACCGCCAGCGCTCCCGCCAACGCGCTTACCCCGTAGAGCGAAAGCACAGCGCCGCGCTCGGAGAGGCCCAGGTACACCAGCCGGTGCGATGCATGGTCGCGCCCGCCCTGCGAGACCGAGCGGCCGATGCGCGTGCGGGTGAACGTGACCAGCGTCGTATCAAAGATCGGGACGGCCAGCACGGCCACCGAGGCGGCATACACGGCCCATCCGCCCTCCGGCGCCAGCATCGTCTGGACCATGATGGCCAGGGCCGCGATGGTATAGCCCAGAAACAGGCTCCCCCCATCGCCCATGAAGATGCGCGCCGGCTTGAAGTTAAAGTAGAGAAAGCCCAGCGTAGCCCCAACGAGCGCCAATCCGATCACCGCAAACGCCGGAACGCCCGCCAACAGCGCCATCACCGTCAACACCGCGGCAGCAATCCCGGTGATGCCGGCCGACAGCCCGTCCATGTTGTCCAGCAGGTTGATGGCATTCGTGATGCCGATGACCCACAGAAACGTGAGCGGTACCGCCAGCCAGACGGGCCACGTCGGGCTAAACGTGTACCCGGCCCCGATGAGGAGGCCCGTCGCCACCACCTGCGCCACCACCTTCGCCGAGGGCCGGAGGGTCCACAGGTCATCTGCCACGCCTGTAGCAAACATGACCGTCGCGCCCAACCACAGTAGCCCTGCGCTACCCCAACTTCCGGTAAACAGGACGGCCAGCGTGGCGGCGGCAAAGATAGCGATGCCGCCCATCAGCGCGGTGGGGGTGGCATGCCAGCGATCATCGGTTGGGTGCGCCAGCCAATCCATGCGGTGCGCGAGCCGGATCACCAGCGGGGTGAGGACGAACGCGGCCACCAGCGCGATGCTTAGCGCAGCGGCAAGACGTCCAAGGGTCGAAGGATCAAGGGGTATCAACGAGAGCATGTGAAACGGGTGTAGTACGGAGCGTAGGCAAGAAGGCGCAACGAAGAACTACACATCAACAGGGACCGCCGGCTGCATGGAAGCAACCACGTCGGTCAGGATATCATCCAGGCTATGGTGGGGGGTATAGCCAATGGCCGCATTAATTTTGGTGAGGTCGGGGGTGCGGCGCTTCATATCTTCAAAGCCGGGCCCATACACGTCCTCGTACGGAACGTACGTGATCGTCGACGCGCTTCCCGTCCGGCGGATAATCTCTTCGGCGAGCGCCCCAATGGCGACTTCCTCGTGGTTGCCCACGTTGAACACCCCGCCGGCCGTTTCCGGAGCGTCGAGGAGCGAGACCGTAGCGCGCACCGCATCCGATACATGCGTAAAGCAGCGCGTCTGTGTGCCATCCCCATGCACGCGGAGTGGCTTCCCTTCGAGCGCCCACCGAACAAACGTGGGAATGACCATCCCGTAGCGACTGCTCTGGCGGGGGCCCACGGTGTTGAAAAACCGGAGGCACGTCACGGGCAACTCCCGCTCCATGTGATACGCCAGCGACAGAAACTCGTCCATCGCCTTCGAGCCCGCATAGGCCCAGCGGTGCTTCGATGTCGCGCCCAGGGTCCAGTCGTCGGTTTCCGCGAGCGCCTCTTTATCCGGCTGTAGCTCCAGCGCCTTGCCGTACACTTCAGAGGTAGAGGCGATGAGCGTGCGGAGGTTATGCCGATCGGCCAGCTCCAGCACATTTTCCGTTCCTTGCGTATTCACGCGAATCGTGCCGATGGGACGCGCCATCACTTCCTTGACGCCCACCACGGCCGCTAAGTGCACCACCGCATCAGCCGGGGCCAGCACCGCGGAGAGCGCTTCGGTATCCAGCACATCACCCTGCGTGAACGTAAACTGGCTGTGGTCTATTAGATGCGCGATGTTCGCTTTCCGGCCGGTCGAGAGGTTGTCAAACGCATGGACCGTATCGCCCCGGTCAATAAGGGTGTCGACAAGATGGCTTCCAATGAATCCGGCGCCGCCGGTGATAACAACGTGCATGAAGGTACCGCGGTATGATGGTAGGCTAATGGATGCGCTCCCGTTGAGCACCGGGGCAGGACCGTCTCGTTACAGGCACAGGGTGTCAAACACCGGGCCAGAGTACGGACAAAAGAAGATGTGAACTAAGATCGATACCTGATATGGTCAACGGGACGGATAATCGCTACGTAACATAGCATACGTGACCGAGGATGGCTCATTCATTTCCGGCGAAGGCGCACCATTTTCTACTAATTCGCACTTGCTTAACAAAGGAAGCGGATACACTGCGACAAAGATTCGGCGACACCGGCATGATTTTCCGTACCCTGTAACGATACACCTACGGGCGTCCCAGCCCCTACCACCCCGACCGGTTTTCCTGAGGCCCGTTGCTGCCGCCGGACGGGTCAGCTGTGATGTGAGGCGTCGGGCAATGAGCCCCACAGCCCAAGATGAAAAACAGGGCTGCGGGGTTCCGCGTGAACCGCATAACGCCGGGCCATGCCCGCATCCACCTAATCCAGCCCTACACCTCCACGACCGCCCCCCCTCAGCGAGCGCATGGATTATCTCGCTCCCATGCTCCGCGTGGGAGCGCATGGCCCGTACGCTCTGCGTGCGAGGATTCGTTCAGCTGCAGAAGAAGGAAAATGCACCACACGTCAATTCGCATACCACAACAATGGACGGAGGACCGTCCTTCCACGCGCGCCGACGCAGAGCATCGGCGCGAGAAAACCGGGCATGTTCTCTCGCTCCCCTGCTCCGCGTGCGAGGATTCGTTCAGCTGCAGAAGAAGGGAAATGGACCACCCGTCAATTGGCATACACAACAATGGACGGAGGACCGTCCTGCTGTGCGCGCCGACGCAGCGCATCGGCGCGAGACAAATTGTCGGCGACCGTGACACGGCAGCCATCCTCAGGCACGCAGAGCATAAGGTGCCGTATCAGTCACCAATGCAAAGGCCGAATCCGTGCCTTATCAGCTTCCCGTACGGTGAATGCCCCTTCCAACCGGTGCCCCTCGCGTGCCAGTAACCTCCGCAGACGCGGCACTTTTAGCGCTCGCTCATCCATTGCAAAACGCAGGAGAACAATGCCATGAACTGGGCGGCGCAACCGGTAGATCAGCTCACCAAAATCCTTATCCTCAGTAAGCACGATGCGGTTTTCGTCGAAGGCGGTGCGCAACACTTCCGTATCAGAAGCCCCCCGCAACGTCTCCATCACATAACTCACGTCGTAGTCATCCGCACGAAGGGCGTTTACCAGATCAGTATCACAGCACTCATCGGCTAAAAGTCTCACGGCACATCTCCGCTGGCCAGGACGATCTCTTCCTGCCCCATGTAATCGGCAGCAAATCCTGCGGCTGCGTAGATGTCCTCCTTCGAGAGATGCGGATGATCCGCTAAGATTTGCTGGATACTCATCCCCGCGGCAAGCTTGCGCAAGATGTGCTCTACGGTGATGCGTGTACCTTTGATCGTAGGCTTGCCGAACATAATGTCCGGCTCCATCACAATACGCTCGTGGGTCATGGCTGCATTTCTCTGGATGTGGTCACCGAGACAGTAATTTGCTACCGCGCGTTGTAGCAGTGGTACGACTTCGAAAAAGCCCCGTTTCAGGAGGAACTGCGCTACACGGCTCGGCCACGTCCATACCTCACTCTTGCCGAGCCGCATAAAGCCGTAGCCCTTTGGCTTTCTGCTTATCCCTGGACGACGGGCGACATTTTCTCTCGCTCCCCTGCGCCGCCTGGGAGCGCATGGCCCGCACGCTCTGCATGTGAGGATTCGTCCAGCTGCGGAAGACGGGAAATGAACCACCCGTCAATTCACATCCCTGACAATGGACGGAGGACCGTCCTTCTGTGCGCGCCGACGCAGAGCATCGGCGCGAGAAAGAAGGCTGAAGACAACTGCCCCTGCTCCTTTTCTCGATTCCTCTCCTCCTCGATTCCTCATTTCCCAACTGAAGAACCGCCAAACTCCCACACCCCCAGACTCCCATACGCAACGCAAACCACTCCCAAACCCGATCAAGCACGCCGCTCCACCTCCAACGGCCGCTCCGCATAGTAGGCCTTCACCCACGCCCCAAACACCCGCAACCCCTCGTCGATGGGCGTCTGCGGATCGTAGCCGAGGAGCTGCTGCGCGTGGCTGATGTCGGCGTACGTGCGTTTTACGTCGCCCGGCTGCATCGGGAGCCGCTGGATCTCCGGTTCGATGCCCACCGCGTCCCCAATCCCCACGATCAGGTCGCGGAGCTGCGTGGTTTCCGAGCCGCCGAGGTTAATGATCTCATACTCGGGCGTTTCGAGCGCGTGGGCCCGCTGCAGGCTCCGCACCACCCCGTCTACGATGTCATCCACAAAGGTGTAGTCGCGACTCGTGGTGCCGTCGCCGTACATGGTGATGGGCTCGCCGGAGAGCAGCTGCCGGGCAAACTTGTGAATCGCCAGGTCCGGGCGCTGGCGCGGGCCGTACACGGTGAAGAACCGCAGGCAGTGCACCGACATGTCGTACAGGTGATGGTACGTGTGCGCCAGTAGCTCACCCGACCGCTTCGATGCCGCGTAGGGCGAGATTGGATGATGCACCGCGTGCTCCTCGGAAAACGGCACGATGTCGTTGTTGCCGTACACCGATGAGGAGGAGCCAAAGAGGAACGTCTTGATATCCATCTGCCGGGCAAACTCCAGCATCGACTGCGTGCCCGTAATGTTGAAGTGCGCGCACCCCACCGGATTCTCGATCGATGCCCGCACCCCCGCTTTGGCAGCCAGGTGGATGATGGCGTCAATCGACTGCCCCGTGAGCACGCTGCGTAGGAAGCCCGTGTTGTTGATGTCCTGCTCGTAAAAATGGAAGTCCTCCCGCGGCCGGAGGTCGGCAATGCCCTCCTCCTTGATGGAGCGCTCGTAGTACGGGTCGAAGTTATCGACCGCCGACACCACATGTCCATCGTTTAACAAACGTCGGCAGAGATGACCGCCGATGAACCCGGCGCCTCCGGTGATGAGGATGTGCATAGCTATGTTGAACTGGTGGAATTATACGCGTCGTGTCACGGTGCATGGTCACGTACAAGGATCTCGCCAACCTCGCGCTCGCCCTCTCGCACGCCGTGACCGGAACGGAATGATAACCAGTGGAAAATTGATCCTCCTCCGCCTTCTCCCGACGTGTCGCACCAGGCGAATGATCGTTCCTCTTGGGCGTCATCTCAAAGCAGACCTTGCCGGTGTGGGCGTCACGAGCACTGTTCGGTGGGTCTACTTTTCCCCTTCGTCAGTGATCACTCGCTGGTACAGCGCATCGCTGATGTAAAATCCGGCCTCCTGACGTAGCCTGTCGAGCTGCAGGCGAACCGCATTTAGATGCCTCTCGCTCCCATGCTCCGCGTGGGAGCGCATGGCCCGCACGCTCTGCGTGCGAGGATTCGTTCAGCCGGAGAAGATGCAAAATGAACCACATATCAGTGTGCATACCCCAACACTGGACGGTAGACCGTCCTGCTGTGGGCGCCGTCGCCCGGGTGCACCACGACGGTCGCGTCGATTTCGCCATCGCGGATCAGTGGCGTGCTCCCGTAGGCGCCAGCCTGAATACGCGCACAAACCAAGTGATGAAATTGCTGCGCAACTACCTGGTGAACGGGTTCACAATCGTAAGCCGGCCTTCCACCTCCAATCCGTCGTGCATGTCCTCGGAATAAAGCATCGACACGTCAGATTCCAGCGCTGCTGCTACAATAATGCTGTCCCAAAAGGAGAAGGAATATGCTTCGCGAAGCCGCGAAGCAATCGATAGGGTCTCCAACTGCAACAGCAAAACAGGGTAACGGTGATAAAAGGCCGTCACAAGTTCACGGACCTCCCGCTCTGTAAACACACGCTTTCTGAGCAGATTCACACACCTCGTTGACGACCTGACTGCTGACAACCGGCTCCCGTTCTTTAATCAGGGCACGGGCAATATTGGACTTCTGCTCGTCCTGGCCTTCAATGAGCGGATACAGCCACACATTCGAATCCACGAAACGCGGGGCTACGTCAGTCTCGCTCATAGATCTGATCTCGTTTTAACGGCGTAAATCCCTCAACACGACGAGGATGCTCCAATAGCTGATCCAACATGTCAGGGCGCCCCTTTAAAGCATGCGGAATAGTGCTCGCCCGCCCCTCAGTGCGCGATGTTTCTTGCGAGAGGATAATAATGCGAACGTGCTCACCAAGACGGCCCCGATACTCCTGTGGTATCTCGATTCGTCCTTCACGAATGGTGGCTGTAAATTCGACCGCTTCCATAAACACCCCCCGTTCATTAATGATGTTCATATAATCTTACATCATTGCAGCAAACGTAAGGTTCCATACGCTCAGGGCGCATCAACGCGGACCGCTTTTTCTCTCGCTCCCCTGCTCCGCCTTGGAGCGCGTGGCCCGCACGTTCAGCGGGCGAGGATTCGTTCAGCCGGGGAAGATGGACAATGGATCATCCATCAATTCGCATACCCCACCAATGGACGGCGGACCGTCCAGCCGTGGGCGCCGACGCAGAGCATCGGCGCGAGAAATACTCACAGCCGCCCCAGCCGCTTCAGCGTCGCACGGTCTTCTTCATAGGCCTCCACATCATAGTGGACAGGAATACCTCTGCTCCCCAGCAGTTGCTGAAACTCCACGACGGAGAGCTCTGACAGCTCCCGCGCTTTACCGAACGACAGCTTGCCCTGTTCAAAAAGATGAAGCGCCAACTCTCGCCGCAGCTCCTCCGGCGTCATGCGCGTGGCATGAAGCACCTCACGCGGAATGTCAAGTGATATAGATGGAGACCCTGGCATGGCGTAAAAACGTGGAAGGAGAGACCTTAGGTTGAAACGAAGAGCCTACCCCAAAAACATAGGTGCAGAGCGAGAGCGAGCGAAAGACCCGAGGACAAGGCGTGCGAATGCAGCACAACGCAGTCATCGGAGCTTGCAGCGCCCGAAGGAGGTGCCCTTGGGGTGCCGCTCGCGGCGTGCAGAGGATTTAGGAGTAGACTCTAAACACGTACTGCGCACCAGCTACAGCGGTGGAGTAATCACGTGCACATTATCCACTATAACCAAGGATCTTCAACATTGCTCCACTCTTTTCTCTCGCTCCCCTGCGCCGCGTGGGAGCGCATGGCCCGCATGCTCTGCGTGGGAGGGTTTGTCCTGCTGCGGGGGACGGGAAGTGAACTACACGTCAATCCGCATGCCCAGCAACGGACGGAGGACCGTCTGCTGTGCCCGCCGACGCAGCGCATCGGCGCGAGAAATGTCGCTTGAAACCGTTAGATTCCCTCAATGACCCCACCGTGGTCGGGCCAGACGCGTTCGAAGTCCGCTACATTCAGCGTCCACAAGCGATCGACATCTGCATTCATTGCCGCCTGAACATGCAAGGCGTCGTAGATAACACCCCCGGCAAGGTTTTGTGTGGCCTGCCTACCGACGACCTGGCGATAATCTTCTGCAGTGAGCGCCACGAGCTCAGCATGTGCCAGAATATTCTCCTCCATTAGCTGCTCGGCCTGCGCGGGCTGTATCCGGGGAGCGATTGGAAGTCCCGTGAGCGTACTGTACAGTTCGGCAATCGCGTGGGTACACAGTACGAGCTGCACACGACCCGCATGCGTGGCATCCAACCGGGACGACGCATCAGCGTGGCGGGGGTGGTTTAGGATCAGTGCCGGCAGGAGAACCGACGTATCGAACAGCACGCGGAGCGGAGGCTCCTCGGAACCGTGGGCGAGTGTAACAGCCATGGCATCTATCGACCCATCAGCTTTTGGTCACGACGTTTCCGATCCCGCGCAACACATTCGGTGGCCTCGTCTCTCAGTTCGCCCGTATGAACGAGCAACCGGCCTTTTCGCTGAAGCGCGTCTTCCTTTCGAATGGGCCGCAGCGAAAGCTTTTCGCCTTCCGCCTCGCGCGAAATATCAAGCCGGAGTGTTGACCCAGGCTCCAGCCCGAGCCGATCCCGGATTTTCTTGGGAATCACCACGCGGCCGAACTTGTCGATCGTCAGATCCATGGGCACCCCTTTGCTGCCATAGTTTACCTGTCATGTCATTCAGTGGCAATAATGACATCGTAATGGCAATGCCAGTTCCATCATCTCTTTGCCTTGCTCCTCACGGACCTGCCAGAGCATGCTCCTGCTACTGATTTCAGAATATCAATCGGCGGGTCGGTGGCGTGTCCTCTCGCTCCCCTGCGCCGCCTGGGAGCGCATGGCCCGTACGCTCGGCGTGTGAGGATTCGTCCAGCTGCGGAAGACAGGAAATGGTCCGCTCATCAATGCGCATACCACAACAATGGACGGAGGACCGTCCTTCTGGGTGCGCCGACGCAGCGCATCGGCGCGAGAAAGCCGGACCACAACGAGCCGCCACGCCCATCCCTCACCCCTGCCGAGCCTCGTAAATACGTAGCACTTTGGCTTTCTGCTTACGCTCGGATGTTGGGCGTCACTCTCCCGCTTTGGTACGTTCGTTTTGGCTTGATCCAAAACGAACCAAAAAGATCAAGGCTGAAGAAAACGGGCCTGACGCTCCACTCACTGCGCGAAAAGGAATAAACTCGCCTCCTTCGTCGGCTCAAACAGTATTCCTTTCTGAACGCTCCGTTCGCTCCGCGTCCGAGACGGACCGTTTTCTAAGGCCGGCGTGAGCTACACGCGCATCCAACAACGCGCTCGGACAGGTTCTCATCAATCAGGAACGCAGGCATTAGACCTCCTCAAGTCCTACCCGACTGGCCCGCGAGGCAAAACGAAGGGCTTGATGAACGGCCTCTTTCGTAAGAAATGGATACGCTTCCAGTATGTCATCCGCAGTATCACCATCGGCGATTGCATCGACGATCATGTAGACGGCCACACACGTTCCTTTGATGACAGGCTGCCCTCCCAAGACAGCCGGATTGATTTCGATCTGATCAAATTCGTCTTTCTTCGCCATCATCTTATCTGGTATCTCGCAAAGCCCGGCTCGAAGCCAACCGATGAAAGATAGTGTATAGATTGCAGATCCTGTAAGGGTGCTACGCACACATGAATCTCTATAGGTCCAACCCTACGACCGGTACGCATACTACGCCACAGCGGACAACGCGAATCGCACTCCGGTTCACCGTCTCCCCATCTCTCCCACTCTCAAACCGCTCCACGCCCAAGAT
>LKNB01000089.1 GCA_001564055.1 Rhodothermaceae bacterium Tc-Br11_B2g6_7 | reverse complement strand
GGAACGTCTCGCCCCTGGACCGCCTTACCGAACTCCTTCACCAAAACAATCCCGAACCGTCTATGACTGCTGCGACTTAGTGTTACTTAGCCCGACTACTGGTACAAAAAATTGGGCACGCATCCGGATGTACTTTGGCAGCCGATAGTAAATTATCCGCGATACCCACTATAGGCATCTGTTCCTGACATTATCAAGCCCAGGCTGCGATAACTTCCTGGCGACTTCGCCGGCGAACGTGTACACATGGCTACCTCAGGGCCGAAGCGACTCATGCGCCTCGGAAATGATACGGTACGGCGATACCTCGTCTAAAATGGCGTCATCTACTGCACGTCCACGCAGGTACATGGCGTAAAGATCCACATAGCAGAGACGGTCGTACTGCCACCGTCGGGGCGCACACCTGCGTAAATTCTAAAGCGTGTGGTGCCCTTGGGTTCGACATCCATCAAAACGCGGGCGGGAGTAGGACAGAACAGCCAAGGGCTGCATGGATCATTCAGCGAAGCACATTTACCTTGCGTATTCTATTTTCAAGATGTTATTCCTCTACACGATATCGAACAAGTGTAGGCTCGCCCCTATCTCCTTCTGTATGACCGTAAGCGAAACCATTTTGGACAGTTGTAAAGGTTACCTCACTTTGATTAGATACAACGGAAATAGTCGACTCTGCAGGGTCTGCAATCCACCAGTCGCTACGGTCAGGATCATCCGTTGGACGCCGAAACCAGTATCGCCCCTCGTCATCAACAAGAAATTGGTCGAATGCGGGCTTCGTGTCAGGAATTTGATCTTCCGCCGCGTCGAAATGGCTGCTGCTTATTTCCTCACGAACATGATCCACATCAGTGCTCGCGACAGGGATATGTTCGAAGGGTAGGGTAATGGTGGTATCACGGTCGCCTGACGATCTGTAATGCGTGACAGAGAGGCTATCCGACCAAGCCGTGTGAACGAGTCCCCCGGGTCCTACCTCAAAGTGAGGAGTCCGTCCGAATGGAAGGGGGCCTCCAGCCTGTCCCCTTGCCGTCCTCCACATGACGATCTCTGCCGCAGGCATTTCGAAGAGCGTATCACCGAGGGTGCCGTCGTCGTTTATATTTCGGATCACCATTGTTCGCTCGTCAATATTATCTACGGTACTCGGCCACTCGACAACACGAGCAACAAGCCCATGCCCCTCAAGCATCCTGGGATCTCCCGCATCACCTTCCTCATCGGGTATTGGAATGGATCGCACATGCCGATAGTCGCTCTCAGGTGCGAAAACCGACACGCGCTTGGGCTGTGCGCTAAAGACATAGAGCGAATCATCGTACGCCAGGTGAAGCTGGCCAAGCGCACCAAACTCACCTGGGGCTTCTCCCTGCCGGCCCAAGGTGTGAAGTAATTCACCCTGTGGTGAGAGCACCTTAACGTGTAACTCCCGAGCATCGGCGACATAGATGCGTCCTTCCTTATCAGCCACTACATCTGCAATGGCCCCAAAGAAGTAATCCTCCGTCTCTGTGATGTAGAGGTCTTCCTCAAGTTGAAGCTGACTTTCCTGAATCGCCCAGTCATCCGACTCGAAGGAAGCCACTTCGTCAGGACTCGTGTCTGAGCAACCGATGAGGAAGAAAAACAAGAAGCAAGAAACAACTCTTCTCATAATACAAAACCCCAAATTACAGAAGTAGGAGACTCGCGTCTTTGGCCGATCACTTTCAACTATGAGTAGCGATACCTAAAACTCAATTGCTGAATCATCATCACGTGGTATGTAGTTTCCGCAACCAGAGTCTGGGCAGCAATAATAAGCTGCGTGATAGGCGCCGCAGTTCTCGGAAGCACATACAGCTTCTGAAGACTGTATTATTGAACTCCCAGTCCCAGACAAAGCCCCAACGAAAGGAAATGTGAAAAGTGCAAATAACGCAACTACTGCGGCGGTCTTAAGCTTTGTAACGTTCATTGCTTCTGAATTTTAGTCAAAAATAATACGAATGACACGCGTAAACATGCGGGCGCAGATTGAAACAATCAAGTAGTAGGGGGGGGTAACATTTTCGTTACACTATACTATTTATCATTCGCTTTTCCATGAGGAAAAGTACGGTTAAGGTGACGCGAGCCTTTTGAGGCTGTTTGGGAACTACCGCACACACCGCCCTTCCTCCACCGGGCGCGCCACGATCCGTCCGCCACTCTCCGCCAGCTTCCGCACTCACGGCGCTCTGCCGCCACGGGGCCAGCGCGCCGGTGGCCTCTGCCCGCAACGGGAAATCAACAGGGGTGACCTCCACCACCTCAATTTGCGCCCCGCTCACCGCGGCCTCCTCCACGTCCGGACGCTCGTCCTCTTCCACCGTGCCCATCAGCATAGGCCAGAAGCCGTACAGTAACAGACCGCCCACAGCCAGCAAAAGCACGATACCGGCGCCATGCCATGCCTGAAACCGGCGAGGCGTTGGGGGCGAAGCATCGGCGGATGCTGCATCGGAACCGCCGTTGGTGGAAAGGGCATCAACCTGCGGAGACGAGGGCGACTCGGGCATATCGTGCCGGGCTACAGCGAACGGACAGGACAGATGTGCACATGAAGAAACAGTTGACTACTGGCACCCTGCAACAGTAAGGGATCCGCCAAGCAATTGCAACTATTGTGGTAACAGCTTTTACCCTTAGGGAAAGCGCTGTGTAGACTACGGCCGTGTGGTCTCCCGATGGCATGCCTTCGGCCCGGTGGTCAACCCCGTAGTTAGGTGCAACATTTAGGTTACGCGTGGCCTGCCGATACTCCCCACTGTGCGGGGCACTCCCTGTGTGCTCAACGCCATTGTACCCGACCGTTCATTAGCGCCTATCCCGTGGTGAGACAGCATCTTTTATTCGGCAGCGCGTTTGGCCTGTGGGCCATCGCCGTGGTTGTGGGCTTTACGCTGCTGACATCCTATGAGTTTGGGGCAGGTGCATCGGCTGCGGCCCCGAACACCTGGCCGGCGGAGGCATCCATCACACCGGCGGCCGCGCATGGGAGCTTGCTCGTCTTCGCCCACCCGCGCTGCCCCTGCACGCGGGCGACGATACGAGAGTTGGAGCGGTTGCTGCACCGGGCGACGGGCACCGCCTCAGCTACTGTATTCTTTGTGCAGCCCGAAGGCTATGATACAGCCTGGGTGCACGAGGCCCCGCTGTGGCGCCTTGCCGAACGCATTCCAGGCGTCACGCCCCGCGTCGATGTCCATGCGACGGAGGCACAGCGGTTTGGCGCGATCACCTCTGGGCAGGTGCTCTTCTATGACGACAGCCATGTGCTGCAGTTTTCGGGCGGTATCACGGCATCACGCGGGCATGAAGGCGACAACATCGGGCGTCGCGCCGTGATCGACCTGATTGATGGCCGCACCCCTGCACACCCCAACCCTCCGGTTTTCGGCTGCGCACTATATCAACAGCACGGAGCCCGTTCTTAACCGCACTCTTCTCACGCATTAATTCCCAGACACACCGCTATGTCTACGATAACAGCCTCCACCACAGCGTTTGACGAGCGGCGAACAGCCATCTTTAACGAGCTGCGCAATGACACTTTTCGCAGCACCGACCGGCTGTTTGCCATCCTAATGCTCCTGCAATGGGTGGGCGCGATTGTGGTCGCGTTCGTCGTGACGCCCCAGACGTGGGTTGGCGGTGCAGCGGAAACGCACATGCATGTGTACGCAGCCGTGGGCTTAGGCGGACTCATCACGGGGGTGCCGGCGGCCCTGGCCTATCTGCGGCCCACGAAATGGTACACGCGCCACACCATTGCCGCAGGGCAGCTGCTGATGTCGGCGTTGCTGATTCATCTGACCGGCGGGCGTGTGGAGACGCACTTCCACATTTTTGCCTCGCTGGCCATCTTGTCCATCTACCGCGACTGGCCCGTGCTGATGACCGGCCTGGCCATAACCGGCATCGATCATCTCGTTCGCGGTATAGTCTGGCCGGAGTCCATCTTTGGCGTCGTGACGGGCGCCCAGTTCCGGATCTTTGAGCATGCCGGATGGGCAACCGTAGAAGTGGCGTTCCTTACCGTCGGGTGCCTGCAGGCCACCAAGCAACAGATGGAGATGGCCACTAACCAGGCCAAGACCGAACAGCAGCAGGATAAGTTGGAGGATATGGTAGCTGCGGTGGATGCAGAAAAGGAACGCGCCCAGCACCAGGCCGCGGAGGCTGAGGCCATGGCGGCGCGGATCGAAGAACAGCAGGAGGACTTGGAGCAGAGCGTAGACTACATGCTGGAACGCATGCAGCAGTTCGCTGATGGGGACCTGACCGTTACCCTCCCAGAAGAGCGCTCCGACGCGATCGGTCAGCTCTATCGGGGCTTCAACCGGGCGGTGGACAACATGCACGAGCTGCTGGTTCGCGTGGTGGAGGCGGTGCAGCAGACCCGGGCTACCGCTGGCCAGCTACGGCTGGCGTCTGAACAACTGGCTACGGGCACAGAGGAGCAGGCCGCCCAAGCCGACGAGGTAGCGGCCGCGATGGCCGAGATGGCGCGCACCATTGAGGACAACGCCGAGTCCGCCACACGCACAGCGGAAATCACACAGGCCAACGGCCAAACCGCCGAGAAAAGCGGGGCGATGGTGCAGCAAACGGTAGACAAAATGAAGGATATCGGACATGTCGTGGCCTCCTCTGCCGACACGATCAACCGATTGGGAGCCTCCAGCGACAAAATTGGGCAGATTGTGCAGACCATCGACGAAATTGCGGACCAGACCAACCTGCTGGCTTTCAACGCTGCGATTGAAGCAGCCCGGGCGGGTGAGCACGGAAAGGGGTTTGCCGTGGTAGCCGACGAAGTGCGCCTCCTCGCCGAACGTACCGCCGAAGCGACGCGGGAGATTACGTCGATGATCGACGCCATCCAGCAAGAGACGCAAGACGCCGTGGATGCGATTGGCGCGGGTCGGCAGGAAGTAGATAGCGGTATCGAACTGGCGGAGCACGTCGGGACCGCTGTACAGGAACTCGTGCAAGGCGTAGCAACCGTCACCGTTCAGGTCGATGCCATGGCCTCGGCCACGGAAGAACAATCAACCACCGGCGAGCAGATCTCGCGCAGCGTGGTGGGAATCTCCCAGGTGGCTGGTGAGGCGGCAGCGGACGTATCGGAGGTGGCACAGGCCGCCACCGAGCTCAACGAGCTCACGGCTGCGCTTCATCAACAGGTCAGCGGATTTGCGCTGCGGACCACCCGCGACGCACAGCCGACCAGCCCGCGGGCCGATGCCCCCGTGACGACCTGAGCCCGCTTACAGTCCTCCACGGGGCGAACAGCGGTAGGTCTGCCGCCGCGATTCAAAACGGACCTCTGCGTCGTCCACTCGATCGAAGGCTACCGCGCGGAAGGGCGTCGTCGTCCCCTGCGTGGTGATGCAGTCATCCTCCGGCACGCCCAACACGTACTCTACCACCACCTCTTCGCCCAGGCGGTACACCCGGCGGACGTCCACACTGTAGCCGCCCGTGCGGGCCTGCCGCGCCAGGACGACCACCATGTCTTCCGCAAAATCAACCGACCGGAACGGCTGCGGCGGACGCATCTCATCGCGGATCTCTGCCCACTCCTCCTCCGTGCGCACGACCGCTTCTGTGGTATCAGCATCAAACGTAGCTGACTGCCCCGTGCCCAGCGACTCAAAGAAGATGGGCTCGGGCGTGGGCCCTTCTTCCCCACACCCGGCCATCAGCCCGACAAGGCTACAGCACAACAGAAACGTGGCGATAGGACGGAGCAGCACCATGGGGATAGACGCAATAGCGAAGGACAATAGGGAGCGTAGCTACTTTTCCGGGCGAGTTGGGGTTTCGGCCCACAGCCGCAGGCCATGCCCGACGTTGCAACTGAAAAAATAGTTTACTATATAGGCCGTATCAAATGCATGAACGTTTCCCGCTGCTTCATGGCCCGCTCCCTGCTTTGCCTCCTGGTGGTCGTACTGCCGCTCCTTGCCTGCGGCACCGACGCTGGCGATACCGACGCCTTTACCCTTGACGAGCGCGATGGCGTAGCCTCCGCCATCAACTCCGCTACGACGGTATGGACCCCCGACGACGCCCCACTCCAGTTTGAGCTGGAGCAGACGTTTGGCGTGGCGGACGCGCCCGAAGAAGCCATGCTGGCGGGCACCTCCAGCGTGGTGGTTGATGATGAGGGCGTGGTGTACCTGCTCGACCGCGGCAACCACCGCCTCGTAGCCTTTAACCCGGATGGTACCGTTCGCTGGTCGCGGGGCCGTGAAGGCGAAGGGCCGGGCGAGTTTCAGAACGCCTTTGGATTTGTGCCTGGCCCGGCAGACGACCTGCTCGTGGTCAACCAGTCGGGGCAGCGGTGGGAGCGCTGGAGCTACGACGGTGAGCTGCTGGAAAGCTACGACGCTGGACGCATCGAAGGCGGCGGCTTCTTCTTGAGCCCGGTGGGATTCCATAACGGTACGCTCATCGCTTCCAGCAGCGCGATGGGCGAAGAGCCCGTGCGCGTCCTGCAGGTTGACCTCGATGCCCTCGCTGTCGTGGACACGCTGATTGAACGCCCGCTTGACTTCGAGCTACCGGAGTTCTTTGGCTATGGGCTTAGCAATCGACTGGAAGGCGATCATCTGTGGATGGCCGATGTCACCGCGTACGTCTTGCAAGCATACACCCGCGACGGGCAGCTGGTGCGCCAGGTCGAGCGCACCGACGAAAACAGGCTCCTTCCCCCCGGCATTTACACGGGTGACCAAGGCGCACGCATGTCCACCTTCAGTGGCATTTCAGCCCCGCTCTTCCTGCACGACCACCTGCTGGTGCACAGCTACTGGCCCACGAACCTCACCGACCCTAACGCGCACGTCCGCCGCCAGGCGCGCGACCAGGATGTGCCTGAGATAGCTTACGACGCCGCCCTCGACCTCTTCACCGCCGAGGGCCAGCTTCGGGGACGCATCCACTACGAAGGGATGCAGACGGCCGCGATTGGTCGGCCGATGACCGTTGGCCCTGACGGCAAGCTCTACACCACCACCGCCGACCCCTTCCCCCAGGTGCGGCGGTATGCGGTGCGGATGGACTGAGCTTCGGAGGCGACTGCTCGCACGCCGTACGCTGGGCCTCATCGATACGCCGTGGCGTTGCCGTTCTGCCTCTCTCCAGCCGCGGTGGAACATGTACGCCGCTGCGCCTTTTCTCTGGCTTGCACGCAGGCGAGAAAGACCCGTGCGTGTGCCCATTCTATGTATCCAGACTCCCGTGGCACCTTATGGCTATTAAGACCATCGACATTGACAAGCTCGCCGACCAAACGGGCAACCTGTACGAGGCCCTGGCTATTCTGGCCAAGCGCTCGCGCCAGATTGCCTCGCAAGAAAAGGCTGAGTTGGATGATAAGCTGGCCTACTTTGAAGGCTTCGAGCCGGAACTGGAAGACCCCCGGTTTGCCGAAGAGCAGCGCCGCATCACGGTGAAGTACGAGCTGGCGCCCGAGCCTACGGAAAAAGCCATCAATGAGATGCTGGACGACCAGGTCTACTTCCGCGACCCGTCGGAGAACGGCGACCAGTAAGCGCCTGATCGGCACGCCAGTGCCCTCTTGACACACCAGCGCCTCCCCCGCACTGTGCGGAGGAGGCGTTTTTTGTGGCCACGTCAGAGGCGGCCCAACCGGGTGAAGCAAGACGGGAGGTTATGCGGCCGCGGCTTCTTTCTGCTGATTCTGGTAATCGGCCCAGTCGTCGAGGAAGCGCTCCAGGCCGCTATCCGTGAGCGGGTGGTGCAGCAGCTTCTTGATCACATCCAGCGGCATCGTCGCCACATCCACGCCCATGCGCGCGCACTCGACCACGTGCATCGGGTGCCGAATGGAAGCAGCCAGCACTTCGGTCTCATACCCGTAGTTGTCATAAATCTCTACCACCTGCTGCACGAGGTTGAGGCCGTCAGAAGAAATATCATCGACCCGGCCCATGAACGGGCTGATGTATGTGGCACCCGCCTTCGCCGCGATGAGGGCCTGCGTCGGCGAGAAGCACAGCGTACAGTTCGTGGGAATACCCTCATCGCGCAGCGCGTTCAGCGCCTTGATGCCATCCAGGATGAGCGGCACCTTTACCACTACGTTGTCGTGAATCTTGGCGAGCGTGTGCGCCTCTTCCATAATGCCGTCGAAGTCCGTCGCGGTGACCTCGGCCGACACGTCACCGTCCACCAGCTCACAGATCTCAAAGATGCGCTCGTGGAAGTCGACGTCCCCCTCCTTCTTCATAAGCGACGGGTTGGTGGTGACGCCGTCGAGGACGCCCATGTCGTTGGCCTCGCGGATTTCGTCGAGGCTGGCGGTGTCAACAAAGAATTTCATAGCGATCGGAAGCGGTAAATGAAAAAGAGCCTGCGGTATCCGTAACCAGCGCGCGCCGGCGTAATGGCAGTCGGCAGTGCTGTGTAGTATACTACGTCTGTTACGCCCGGACAACCCGTACGTTTGAAACTCCGGCGGTTCGTTTCATCCTCTGTTAGATTTCGCCGTTATGCCCATGCACCTGTGCCTCTTTGAAGATGCTGACGTTTCCGACCTGCGCCCGCTCGTGTACACCCGCGCCGCCTACGACCTGCGGGTGGGCATGCGCACCCTGCTGCAGCGGACCTGCGACCTGTTGGACCACCCGCCTCTGATGCTTCACGCCCGACCCTCAGTGGCGTCCGTCACGGGCGAAGCCCACGATGCCCTGGTAAACCGCGTACCTGAGGGGCTGGACGTACTCTTTGTAAACGGGCGCCTCCTCTTGCAAGAAGGCGATGTGCTGAGCGCCATCCAAGAGGCCACGGCCCACACAGATGCTGGCCGGTGCTTCCTGCAAGGCGACACCGTGGTGGCCGCCTGGGTGCCGGGCGCGGGCGCTGACCGCGTGGAAGGCGACGCCCTGACGGCCGACACGTTTGCCGACCTCCCTACGGAGCCCGTGGAGGGCGCCACCCTCATTAACCGTGTGTGGGACCTCGTCGCCCAGCTACGGCCTTGCCTTGCAGCAGACATCCGCGCTGCAGCAAAGGGCTACAACGTGTTTGAGCGGCCCAACACCACCATTCACGAGAGCGCAACGCTGGCCAACAGCGAGCAGGTGATTGTCGCCCCGGGTGCCACCATCCACCCAGGCGCGGTCCTGAACGCGGCAGACGGGCCTATCTTCATCGGGCCTCACGCGCAGGTGTGGGAAGGGGCCGTGGTGAAGGGGCCGGCGTATATCGGGGAGCACGCGCACGTGAAGGCGCAGGCCTACGTGGAAGGCTCGGCCATTGGCCCATGGAGCAAGGTGGGGGGCGAGGTGCACACCAGTACGCTGCATTCATTTAGCAACAAAGGCCACGCGGGCTTTCTCGGCCACTCCTACCTCGGGCGGTGGTGCAACCTGGGCGCCGACACCAACACCTCCAACCTGAAAAACGACTACGGCGAGGTATCGCTGTATCAATACGATGCGGCGGAGTTCATGCCCACCGGGCGGCAGTTCCTGGGCCTCATCATGGGCGACCACAGCAAGTGCGGCATCAATACGATGTTTAACACGGGTACGGTGGTGGGTGTAGCCTGCAACCTGTACGGGGCAGGCTTCCTGCCGCGGTTCACCCCGTCGTTCTCATGGGGCGGCCCGCAGGACGGCTTTACCGACTACCGCCTGGAGAAAATGCTGCGGGTGGCCGAGACCGTGATGGCGCGTCGCGATGCCGCGCTGAGTGAGGCGGGGCGGGCACTGTTATCGGACCTCTTCGAGAAAACGGCACCGCTACGGACCCGACACCACGCGAGCACATGACCCCCAGCGGTTGTCCAAAGAGCAAGCATACACCCAGCCCGTGAGCGGCCGTCGGGCCTCTCCGTGCTACATCGGCACCTGCGTACGGCATTTCCTGTGTCATACGCAATCGATCTCATGATGCCGGTATCTTGCTGATGTTTTCGGTCCATCAGCCATATCTGGCCAGACGTGCCAGCCGTTCCGGCGCGTACCAGAATGGGCCCAGTGCGTCGGGGTGTGCGCGGGGACAGGTCAGTCCTGCGTCCTCGCAGAAGTACGTTTTCGGAAGTGCCGCTTCACGGAAGCACCGCCCAGTTGATGGGTCAGGC
>LKNB01000088.1 GCA_001564055.1 Rhodothermaceae bacterium Tc-Br11_B2g6_7 | reverse complement strand
GATCGCTGGTGGGACGGGCCGATCGCTGGTGGGACGGGCCGATCGCTGGTGGGACGGGCCGATCGCTGGTGGGACGGGCCGATCGCTGGTGGGACGGACCGATCGCTGGTGGGACGGACCGATCGCTGGTGGGACGGACCGATCGCTGGTGGGACGGACCCTACAAGTACAGCCCACCCGCACGACGTTGGCTCCTCAACTCCTCCTTTCCTCCCTTCCTCGCTTCCTCGACTCCTCCTCTCCTCGACCCCTGCCGCATCGTCCCAACAAAAGCCACCCCCATACCCCCATACCCCCATACTCCCATCCCCCCAAACCCCACATGGCACGGAGTTAGCAAAACAGGAAGACGTACCGCTGGCCCTTGCCGGCCTTGCTCCCACGAGTTGTGTTTCCTGCCATGTCGTTCTTTTCTTCCCTTACCGCCCCAGGCCGTGATCGGCGGCGCGATGTGCTCCGGCGCGTGCTATACCTGGCGGCCGGCCTCTTCTTTCTGTGGTGTGCGGTCTACCTGTTTCCGACGGAGTCCTCCCCGCCAGGCGAAGAACCTGCCGCGGTAGTGGACGAAAATGCTTCGCCTGCGGCCGCACCTGTGGCCCGCACCGCCGAGGGACCCGCGCTCTGGACCCCGGGCAACGCCATCGCCCTGCTGCTCCTGCTCGGCGGCGGGGCCTGGGCGCTCTATCTGCAGCGCCGGCAGGCCGAGGCGCCAGGGGCGAACGCCACCCTTGAAGCACTGGAGACCCTGCAGCTGGCGCCCAACCAGGAGATCCGACTCGTCCGCTGCGGCCCCGACGTGCTGGTGCTTGGGGTCACCTCCGGGCAGATCACCTGCCTCACTACGTACCCCGCCGGCACCCTGGCTACCGGCGTCAAGGCCCCGGCTGCAGCCGACGCCTCAGAGCCGCAGGCAGCCGCATCAGAAACCGCATCCGCAACCGCTCATTCGGGCGACGGGGCCCCCACAGCCGCTGCTCCCAACTTCGCTACGCTGCTGGAGCGCATGGCGGGGCAGCACGTCCGCAACACCCCGTCCAACGGCGCCCCGTCTGCTCGATGAATATGCCCCTCACAGGCCTACAGCAGGACCGTGGCACTGCCGGGCGGGTGGTGCTTGCCGCGCTGGTCGTCGCGCTGCTCCTGATGCTGGTGCCCGCCCACGCCTTCGCCCAGGACGCGGGCGGCGATGGCCAGGCGCTCAGCCCCCTGCCCGGCATTGAGCTTACCGACGGCATGGACGACTACGAGCTGCCGGTGCAGCTCCTGCTGCTGCTCACCGTCCTGTCGCTGGCCCCCGCCATCATCATCTTGATGACCAGCTTCACCCGGCTGGTTGTCATCTTCTCCATCCTCCGCACCGCACTTGGCACGCAGCAGTCGCCCCCCACGCAGGTCATCATCGGGCTCTCGCTCTTCCTGACGCTCTTCATCATGTACCCGGTCTTCTCGACCGTGCACGAGGACGCCCTCATCCCCTACATGGAAGGCGACGTCACGCAGGAAGTGGCGTTGGACCGGGCCGTCTCGCCCATGAAGGGCTTCATGCTGCAGCAAACCCGCGACAAAGACCTGATGCTGTTTATGGATCTGGCCGACATTGAGGTCTTCGACGATGCCGAGGACGTCCCGCTGCATGTGCTCGTCCCGGCGTTTGTCATCAGCGAGCTGCGCATTGCCTTTCAGATCGGCTTCATGCTGTTTCTGCCGTTTGTGATTGTGGACCTGATCGTGGCCAGTGTGCTGATGAGCATGGGCATGATGATGTTGCCGCCCGTGATGGTGTCGCTGCCCATCAAGCTACTCCTGTTTGTGCTGACCGACGGCTGGTACCTGATCGTCCAATCGGTGGTCGAAGGCTACATGTAGCCCGTGCCATTTCGCGTTTCCCCTGCCGCATCCTCCTGACGACTTATGAACTCCGACGTCTCGCTTTACTGGGTGCAGGAAGCCCTCTACACCGCCGTCCTCGTCGCCGGCCCGCTCCTGGGCGTGGCGCTCCTGGTTGGCCTCGGCGTAGCTCTCTTTCAGGCCGTCACCTCCATGCAGGAGATGACCATCAGCTTCATCCCCAAACTGATCGCGATGGTGCTGGTGCTGCTGCTGCTGGCCTCGTGGATGATGCAAATGCTGACGGACTTCACCACAGCGGCGTTTACGTTCATCTCTTCTGTTTCGCAGTAGCCACCGCCCATGGAGCTTCTGGAGCCCGCGTACCTGTTTACGGTGCTGCTCACGTTTGTGCGCATCGGCGGCATCTTCATCGCTGCGCCCATTTTTGGGCACAACGTGATGCCGGTGCAGGTGCGCGTGCTGCTGGCGGTGCTCCTGGCCTACGGGTTTGCAGGGCTGATCCCGGAGGCGCTACCGGCCACCTTTCTGCACCCGGTTGGCTTTGTGATGGCGGTCGTCATCGAAGCCGTCACGGGCTTACTGCTGGGCTTTACTGCCCAACTCATTTTCTGGATTGTGGAGTTTACCGGCGAGATCATCGGGTTTCAGATGGGCCTCAGCCTGGCGCACGTCTACAACCCGGTCGACGGCTCCTTCTCCAACCCGCTCGGCCGCTTTCTGACGATTACACTGACGCTCCTTTTCCTGGCCATGGACGGGCACCATCACATCGTGAACGCGATGGCGCTCTCCTTTCAGGTGGTGCCGCTCGGGGGCGCGAACCTGGCCGCGGCCGGGCTGCCCATGCTCGACTGGATCGGCTACTTCTTCCGCACCGCGCTGCAATTGGCTGCCCCCTTTATGATCCTCGTATTTCTGATCGACGTCTGCCTCGGCGTCTTTGCCCGCGTGGTGCCGCAGGCGAACCTCTTTTTCCTTGGCCTGCCGCTGAAGCTGCTCGTCGGGCTCAGCATGGCCTATGCCTTTGTGCTCTACCTCTTCCCCTTCGTGTCGATGCTCATCGACCAGATGCTGGACGACCTGCTCCTCCTCATTGAGGTGCTGGCCTCCTGAACAGGCAGGTCGCAGCAATAGCCCTCGCCCCTCGCTGGTCGGGAAACCCTTTCCGGCCGCTTCCACCCAATCTTTTCCCCTGACGCCTTCGCCGCGCTGCTATGAGCGACAAGCCGGAGAAACATGAAAAGATACACGACCCCACGCCTCAACGGATCAAGAAGGCGCGGGAGGATGGCAATCTGTTTAAGTCGAAGGAGTTTGTGTCGGCGGGCGTGCTGTTTCTGGGCGGGCTGATGCTGTACTACGGCGTACCACGCGTCTTTCAGTCGATGCAGCGCATGATGCAGGAAACGCTGCTGAACGCGCCGGAAACGCAGATTACGGTGCAGTCGGCGCCCGGCCTCTTCGTTCGCGCCGCGCTCCATGTGTCCGACATCCTGCTGCCCTTTTTCGGGCTGATGCTGGTGCTGGGGTTTGGGCTGAACGTGGTGCAGACGGGCTGGAATATCACGCTGAAGCCGCTGGAGCCCAAGGCCAGCCGCATCAACCCGCAGCAGGGGCTAAAGCGCATTTTTTCGTCGAAGGGCCTCTTTGAAGCGTTCAAGGCCATCATGAAGATTGTCATTGTCGCACCGATTGCCTTCCTCAACATCCGGTATATCCTGCCCGACGTGCTGCAACTGCACCTGCAGGCGCTCCCGCAGGCCCTGGCCACGGCGGCGGGGTGGATTGTGGTGATGCTGGCACAGATGATCGTCGCGCTGGTGCTGCTGGCCATCATTGACTTCTCGTTCGAGAAGTGGAAGTACCATGAGGACCTGAAGATGACGGATAAGGAGCTGAAGGACGAGCGCAAGCAGCAGGAGGGCGATCCGCATCAGCGCGGCAAACGCAAGCAGATGGCCCGCGAGATGGCGCAGCGACCGCGGTTCGACCATGCCGTGATGAAGGCCGATGTGGTGGTTACCAACCCGACGCACTACGCCGTGGCGCTGGCCTATGACCGCATGGCCGACGAAGCCCCGCACGTCATCATCAAGGGCATCCGGAAGCGGGCGCTCCGCATCAAGCAGTTTGCGCTCGACAACGACGTGCCCGTGGTGGAGGACCGACCGCTGGCACGTGCCTTGTACAGTGGAGTGCCCGAGGGCCACGCCATCCCGGAAGAGCTCTACACCGCGGTGGCCACGATCCTCGCCGAGGTCTACCGCGACCGCGGGGAGCGCACGTAGCCTCCCCCACCCCTTTCATCTATCTAACCTGCTGCTGACGTGCCCACCGCCCCCCCGTCTACCTCCATGACGCCCCTGCTCTCGTCCAACCGGGCCGGGCGCACCGAGGCGGCAGTCGCAGGCGCGGTGGTGCTCGTGCTGCTGGTGATGGTGGTGCCGCTGCCGACGTTCATGTTGGATATGCTGCTGGCGTCCAACATCGCCATCAGCCTGGCGGTGCTGCTGACGGCCTTCTACGCCAACAAGCCGCTGGAATTTGCCATCTTTCCGGGGCTGCTCCTCATCACCACGCTGTTTCGGCTGTCACTGAACGTGGCCTCCACCCGTCTCATCTTAAGCGATGCCGATGCCGGCTCCCTCATCGACGCCTTTGGCGGGTTTGTGGTGGCGGGCAACTATGCCGTCGGGCTTATCATCTTTATTGTACTGGTGCTCATCAACTTTGTGGTGATCACGAAGGGCTCTGGACGTATCGCCGAGGTGGCCGCCCGGTTTACGCTGGATGCCCTGCCCGGCAAGCAGATGGCCATTGATGCCGACCTGAATGCGGGCCTTATCGACGAGCAGGAGGCGAAGGCCCGACGCCAGGAAATCACGCAGGAAGCCGACTTCTACGGCGCGATGGACGGCGCGAGCAAGTTCGTGCGGGGCGACGCCATTGCCGGATTGGTGATCACCGCCATCAACATTGTGGGCGGGCTCGCCGTGGGCATGATGCAGCAGGGGATGTCGGCCGGCCAGGCTGCCGAGGCGTTCGTGCTGCTATCGATCGGCGACGGCCTCGTCTCGCAGATCCCGGCACTGCTGATCTCCACCGCTGCGGGCATCATCGTGACGCGGGCCAGCGGCGACAACACGCTGGCGCAGGACATGCGCGGGCAGCTCCTCACGAAGTCGCATCCGCTGCTCATCACGGCGGGCTTTCTGATGCTGCTGGGCCTGGTGCCCGGGCTGCCGATCGTGCCCTTTTGGCTGCTCTCCGGCACCATCGCGCTGGTGGGCTGGAATCGCATGAAGGCAGAGAACACGGCCGATGCAGAGGAGCGGGCGCTGTTGGAGGCCGCCGACGAAGAGCCGGAGCCGGAGTCCAATCCGTCGGATCTGCTGATGGTCGACCCGCTGGAGTTGGAGATCGGCTATGCCCTCATCTCCATTGTGGACCCCGACCAGGAAGGCGACCTGCTGGAGCGCCTCAAGCTGCTGCGGCAGCAGCTGGCCGTGGAGCTGGGTATTGTGGTGCCGCCCATCCGCATCCGGGACAACGTGGGGATGGACTCCAACACGTACGTCATCAAGCTGCGCGGCAACCCCATTGGCGAGGGCGAGGTGCTGCCGGGCTACCACCTGGCGCTTCTGCCCGAGGACCAGACGGAGGCGCCCCCCGGCATCCGCACCGAAGACCCCACGTTTGGCCTGCCTGCCGTGTGGGTAGCCGAGCGCCACCTGCCCGAGGCGGAAAGCATGGGCCTGACCATCGTGGAAGCGCCAGCCGTCGTGACGACCCATTTGCTGGAAGAGCTTCGGAAAAATGCCCACCGCCTGCTCGACCGCCAGGAGGTCAAGAAGCTACTCGACAAGGTGGAAGAAACCGCCCCCACACTGGTGGAAGAATTGGTCCCCAACCTGCTCTCCGTCGGGCAGGTGCAGAAGGTGCTGAAGCGCCTCTTGCGCGAGCGCATTCCGGTGCGCGACCTCGTGACGATCCTCGAAGCGCTGGCCGATTACGCCGCCAGCTCCAAGAATATCGATGTGCTGACCGAATACACCCGCGCGGCGCTGGCACCCACCATCACCCGAGAGTTCGCTGACGGCGACGGACGCATCCACGCGTTCGTGCTCGATCCGGTGTTGGAACAGCACTTGCTCGAACGTGCAGAGAACGGCGACCTGAACGCCAACACGCTGGGGCTGACGCCCGAGCGGGCTGAGCGCTTCGTTCAGGAAGCGGAGCGCCTGGCCACCCGGCTCATCGGCGCGGGCCATCCACCGGTGGTCCTTACCTCGCCCATCCTCCGCGCGACGCTGTACAACTTCCTCGCCCCCATGCTCACCGACATCACGGTCCTCTCGTACAACGACCTGATCCCCGAGGCGTCCGTCGACCTGATCGACCACCTGACGCTGCCGTAACCTGCCCGCCTATTCTGTCCCCTCATGAACGTCAAGACCGTTGAAGGACGTAGCATCCAGGCCGCGCTGGCCGAAGCCCGGCGCACGCTGGGTGATGAGGTTGTACTGCTCGACTCCGTGCCCGCCCGCGACGACCGCCCGGCGCGCGTCACCGTGATGCTCGACGCGGCGCCCGCAGAAGCTACGCCGGAACGCCGCCGAAGCGTAGGTCATGCGGCGCCCACCCGGCAAGCCGCCTCCGCCGCAGCCCCGTCCGGCCGCCGCACCACGAACCGCCGCACGGCACAAACTGCCGGGGGGCGTGGCGAACAAGTTTCCGACGGCACCGGCGGGCTGGTGGATGTGATGGAAGACTCGCCCATCGACGTGCAGGGGCTGGCCGAGCGTATGCGGCAACTGACCGCCAGTGCGCGCCGCACGCGAGACCCCGCCCGCGGCGACCTCTTTCCCAAAACCGGCGCCGCCGCAAACGATAGCCCGCCGCCCTCCCCATCGGCTGACCTGGAGGCCCTCCTCGAATCGCAGCTGCGCGTGCTGCACGACCGCCTCGAAACGATGGAGCGGCGCTTTGGTGGCGCGGTGATCGGCGCCGGACATCGGTGGGCCGCCCATCCACTCTACGGCCAACTGCTGGAGCGCGGCATGGCGGCCAGCACCCTCACGAAGGTGTTCGACCAGCTGGCCGAGCATGGCTACGACCCGCAGACGGACCAGGAGAAACTACAGTGGGCGCTGGCGCAGGAACTGCTGCGGCGCCTGCAGCACACGGCGCCATCGAAACAGACTACCGGCACACAGCTGCTCGTCGGCCCCAGCGGGTCGGGCAAGACGTCGCTGCTGCTAAAGCTGGCCCTCCACCCGCAGTTTTTTGCCCGGCGGCAGCCAGCTGTGATCGTGATTGAGCCGGACCCCGCGCGGGAGAGCCTGCACCACAGCCCGCTGGAGCTGTTTCGGCGCCATGGGCTGCCGGCGCAGAGCGTCCAGACCGAAGACGAGATGCGCGAGGCCCTGCGCCGCGTGCAGTCGTTCGACCAGGTGCTCATCGACACCCCCCCGCTGCCCGTCCGCCCGGCCGACGCCCGCCGCATGATGCAGCGCCTGCGCCGCTTCGTCGCACCCATCCTGCCGCTGCACGTGCAGCTCGTATTCAACGCCACCCGTGCGCTCGACGAGTTCCCGCCCGATGTGCTCACGCGCCTGCCGCTGGCCCCGGATGCGCTGGCCCTTACCCACCTTGACGAAGTGCTGGGCTGGGGCCGCGTGGCCGAGTGGCTCCTCCAGTTCGACCTCCCGGTGCAGCACCTCACCGAGGGCCCCCACGTCCCCGACAGCGTGCGCGCCTTCTCCCCCACCTGGTTTGTGCAGTCGCTCCTCAACCTGTAGTCGCTTCCCGTACGCCCTCTACGCATGCACCGATCTTCCACTATACTTACCGTCACCAGCGGCAAAGGCGGCGTTGGCAAAAGCGTCGTCGCCGTCAACCTGGCTGAGGTGCTCCTGGGCCAGGGCTACCGGGTAGCATTGCTGGATGCCGACTTCGGGCTGGGCGACTGCGCGGTGCTGCTGAATGAGCAGCCGGAAGCCGCCGTGCTGGATCTGGCTCGCCACGCCGCGCTCCGCGACGAGGTACTGCACGAGACGAGCCGGGGCCTGACGCTCATCCAGAGTGTGGCGGCCCCAGGTGATGCCGACGGCCGCGAGCGCACGCTCTATGCTACCCTCGATACGCTGCTTCACGACCTTCGCGACAGCTACGACTATATTCTGATTGATACCCCGGCCGGCACCGACGGGCCGGTGCGCTGGGCCCTCGACCGTGCTGACCTCGGCCTGCTCGTGCTGGTGGGCGAGCCGACGGCGGTGGCCAACGCCTACTGCCTGGCCAAGCTCACCTACCAGGCCGACCCCGACTATCCGCTTAGCCTGGTGGTCAACTTTGCCGATACAACCGCCGAGGCCGATAGCGTGGCCGATCGGTTTGGCGAGATCACCCGGCGCTTTACCGGGCAGACGCCCACCTACCTCGGCTGGGTGCCCTACGCGGCTACCCTCCGGCAGTCGGTGCGCCAGCAGCACCCGGCTGTGCTGCAGCCCGGCGCTGTCTGCCAGGCTTTTGTCGGCCTTGCGGACACCCTTACCGCCGGCATTCCAGCACTGCTTGCGCCCGCCTGATTTTGCTCGCCTGATCTCCTTCGCCTGACCTTTTCCGTTGCGATGCAGTCTGTCCTGATTCAACTGAGCGCCCTTAGCGGCCTCCTCATGTTCTTGCAGATGGCCTGGACGCAGGCTCCGCTGGAGCAGGCCCTTCTCCAGGGGGCCGGCACTGGGCTGGCCGTCTACCTGGTGGCCATCGTGGGCCTCACCCTCGTGCGCCACATCCTGACGTACACCCCAGAGCCGGAAGCGGAAGCGCCCAAAGAGAAAGTCGAGATTGATGGCGCGTCGTCCTCCCCCTCCGCCTCTCCCGACCGTTCGGACAAGGCCAGCGATGCCGCCGGCCAGCGCGCCCCTGCACGCTCCGCCCGTGAAACGGCTGTGGCCTCATAGCCTCACTGGTCTCCCTTTACCGCCCTAACGCCTACGCTATCATGACTGAGGATTTACAGACCACCGTCGACCGTTACATGGCGGACCCATCGCCGGCCAACCGTGAGGCTGTGGTGGTGGCCGCCGTACCGCTGGTCCGCTCGCTGCTGGGCAAGCTGACGCTGCCCAATCACACGCTGGCCACCTACGAGGACCTGGAAAACACGGGCCTGCTGGGCCTGCTGCAGGCGCTCGATACGTACGACCCCGACCGGGGCACGCAGTTCGTGACGCACGCCTACTGGCGGGTGCGCGGCTCGCTGATCGACTACCTCCGCTCCATCGATGCCCTCTCCCGCGGGAAGCGGAAGAAGCTGGCCGAGGCCAACAAGGCCATCGACACGCTGCGGCAGATGCTGGGCGAAGAGCCCTCCGACCAGGACGTGGCGGATTACCTGGATGTGTCGCTCGATGAGTACTACAGCCTCATGAGCGAAGCGCAGTGCCGCTTTGCGCTGTCGCTGCACACCACGATGGGCGACGAGGACAGCCAGACGATGCTGGATGTCCTCCCCCATGAAGACGGCGAAGCCGGGTTTGCCGCGGTCGACCACGACTCCGTGATGGGCGAGCTGGAGAAACTCATCGCGGAGCTTCCCGAGCGGCAGCGCATCATCATGGGCCTCTATTATACGGAAGACCTGACGCTCCGCGAGATCGGGGCCTTCTTCGACCTCACCGAGGCCCGCATCTCTCAGATCCTCGGAAAGACCCTCCTCACGCTCCGCAGCAAGCTGGAAGCCGTTCAGGCGACGGCATAACGCCCCTCGTCATGGTCAGCGCAAGCGAGTGAAGTGAACAGAGAAGCCCCCTTCGTCTTCGGATCGCGGGGCGACCCCCCTCTCGCTCCCATGCTCTGCGTGGGAGCGCACAATGAGCACGCTCTGCGTGCGATGTAACAGCCAGCTTGACCTGCCTGACCCTCGGAGGCTGTTTGGCAAATTCTTTTGAACCCTCAAATGAGCCTTTCCAAAGGACTGCTGCTCCGGAAGTCTCTTGCCTTGGGGTGCTAAATTGCCTCATACGCCCACATCGTATGGATCCTCGATTAGCTCCGCTTCGCTGCGTGAGTCGGCCTGAGGCCTCGTTTGGGGTCGAGGATGACTGGATTGATGAACCGAAGGCCTACTGCAACGATCAGCGGCTTTTTTTGAGGGTGATGACCGGACGATCACAGCTTCAGCTACCATCCCAAACAGATGCTGTGGTGAATGTCAAGCGTTTTGTTTCCTTGGCGTTTTATTTCCTTGGCGTTTTATGCCCCTGGATGGAGCGACGGATCGAATGGGCGGCCGGATTTAAGGACTCCATAGCATAT
>LKNB01000087.1 GCA_001564055.1 Rhodothermaceae bacterium Tc-Br11_B2g6_7 | reverse complement strand
TGGGGGTCTCCTACTGGGTCGGAGACGGGTTCTACGCGAAGCGAAAGGTCTTCGAGGCGATCACCGAGATGGGCGGTGACCTCATCACGCGGCTCCGTTCGGACGCGAACCTCCGGTATCTCTATACTGGCCCGCGCAAAACAGGCCCCGGCGCTCCGAAGCGCTACGATGGAAAGATCACCTTCGACCGTCCCGATCAAATCGAGGACCGGTTCGAGGAGATTGGGCGTCTTCCCGACCGGACGCATGTCGAGATCTGGACGACCGTGGCGAACAGCCCGCACTTCAAGCGGAATCTGCGTATCGTGTTGCTCCGAAATCGAAAGACGGGGCATGTCCTTCTTCTCTGCTCGACTGACACGGAGCAGGAGGCTGAAGAGGTGGTGAGGTACTATCGCCTGCGCTACCAGATTGAGTTTGTGATCCGAGATGCCAAGCAGCACACCGGTCTCACCCACTGCCAGGCCCGAAGCCAAGAGAAGATTGATTTCCACCTCAACATGAGCGTCGCCGGCGTGAACCTGCTTCGCCTGATGGCCGGAAAAGCGGGGTGTTCGCTCCGAACCTACCGCATATTGGCCTACAACCGGGTTTTGGCTGGTCGCCTTTTCTCCGAACTCGGCTTAAGCGGCGAGTGGAGCTTATCGGATCGGGAGGTTCAGCCGGTCCTTGAGACCGGGCAGATGGCTACGTGACCCTCGCAAACGTGCACGGAGTATTGGTCGTTGCTACTTTACAAAAAAGCACCGCACCAATCGCCTTCCCCTGGGGGGAAGGTGCCGCGCAGCGGCGGAAGGGGGAAGTCCATACATTGTGGAATTTCAGCTGGAGGCTGTAGGGAATTGCTAACCTCTACCCTGAGTCAGCATTCGGTGGGTGCTTTGAAGTGTCCTTTGCCCCCCACAACCCGGTCATTTCCCGTTGCACCTCCCCCCGCCAACGCCTACTTTGGGGCAGACCGTTTGATACCAGATCAGCCCCCGCCTTCTCATGCGTTGCCGTGCCCCGTTTTGCTCCTACCTGTTACTGTTCACGTTTGCCCTCCTCTGGTGGCTCACCCCCCGCGCGGAGGCGCAGGAGCGCAGCCTGCCGGTGGATACCACCATCACCAGCACGCACGAGGTGACGATCGGCGGTGAGCGCATCGCGTATGAGGCCACCGCCGGCACGCAGCCCGTCTGGAACGACGACGGACACCCCGCCGCGTCGCTCTTTTACGTATACTACCGGCGCACCGGGGTAGACGATGTAACGCAGCGCCCGCTTGTGTTCTCGTTCAACGGTGGCCCCGGCTCCGCCTCCGTGTGGATGCACATCGGGTACACGGGCCCGCGCTTTCTGGAGATCGACGACGAGGGCTTCCCCATCCAGCCGTACGGGGTGCGGGAGAACGAGCACTCCATCCTCGATGTGGCCGATATCGTGTACGTGGACCCCGTCAACACCGGCTTCTCGCGCATCGTGGATGACGAGGCCTCCCGCAGCGACTTCTTCGGGGTGCAGGCGGACATCAATTATTTGGCCGACTGGATCGATAACTTCGTGAGTCGCCACGACCGGTGGACGTCGCCCAAATTCCTGAAGGGTGAAAGCTACGGCACCACGCGCGTGGCGGGGCTCGCGCGCCGCCTGCAGAGTAGCCACTGGATGAACATGAACGGCGTCATCCTTGTCTCGCCCACCACCATGGGCATCGACCGCGACGGACCGGTGGGCGACGCCATTACGCTCCCCTACTACACCGCCACCGCCTGGTACCACGACGCGCTGGACGCCGACCTGCAGCAGCGCGCGCTGGAGGATCTGCTGGCGGAGGTGGAGGCGTTCACGCTGGAAACGTACATCCCTGCGCTCTCCCACGGCGGCGCGCTCGCGCCGGAGCGCCGGGAGGAGCTGGCCGCGCAGGTGGCGCGCTACGCCGGGCTCTCCGAGCAGACCGTCCGCAACCACAACCTCGCCGTGCCGAGGTCTTACTTCTGGAAGGACCTGCTGCGCGATGAGGGACTGACGGTCGGCCGCCTCGACTCGCGCTACCGCGGGCAGGACCGGCAGGATGCGGGCGAGCGGTACGAGTACGATCCGGCGCTCAGCTCGTGGAATCACGCGTTCACCCCGGCCATCAACCACTACCTGCGCGAGCACCTGGGCGTGGAGACAGACCTGCAGTACAACATCTTCGGCCCCGTTCGGCCATGGGATCGCAGCGGGGATAACACCGCGATGGCGCTCGCCCGCGCGATGAACGAAAATCCGTTTCTGCAGGTGATGACTCAGGCCGGCTATTACGACGGCGGCACCGACTACTTCTCGGCCAAATATACCATGTGGCACATGGACCCCGCCGGGCGCCTGCAGGACCGCCTCCGGTTCGAAGGGTACGAAAGCGGCCACATGATGTACCTGCGGCAGGAAGACCTCGCGAGCTCAAACGAGCACATCCGCGAGTTCATCGAGGCATCGATGCCCGCACCCGGCACCCCGGCGCGGTATTAAACGACCGCGGCAGGGACGCACGGCGCATGCCCGTGCGTCCCCACGTATGACCACACACCTTGCCTACAACACCAACCGCGTCCCAACGACCACGGGGAAACGGCTGGACAGATCGCGGTATGTCTCGTTGATGGTGAGTTGTGCCCCGCCAAGGAATTCGACGGTAGACGTACCCACATCGAACCCATACGTCACCTGCAACGCGGTGTGCGAGATCACGAGCTCATCGGTAAAGTAGCCTGAGGCGGCGGCCAGCACGGCCTCCACTGCAAACTGATTCAGCCCAAGCTGCACCTCGCGGGCCAGTCCCAGCTCGCCGTAGAACGCGCCGCTGTCAGCCCATAGATCGACCAGCGCATGTGCCCGCGGGGTGAAGCTGCCTACCGGCAGGGCGGCATCTGCAAACACTTCGTGCGTGGGCTCCGGCGACAGCGAGCCGTCAGAGTAAAAAGGCACTGCGGAGTACCCGTAGCCTGCTTCCGTTTCCACCGGACCGGTGGGAAAAGCAACCGTGCCGTACACGTCCCACTGGTTCATCTTGAACGACTGCGTATCGCCAAATGGGGCATTGATGTTAGCAAAGGTCCCCACCGTCAGCCAGCCGATGCCCAGCGCAAGCTCCGGCTGCAGCACGGGCCGCGAGGAAATGCGTTCGCCCTGGTGGATGAACGCGCTGAGCGCCGACACTGAAGCTTACGACTCAATGGTTTGTGCCTCGGCCGCTCGTGGGTGTAGGGTGAGGGGTAGCGTGCATGCCGCGATGAGAAGTACTGCGAGATTGTAACGCATAGGGAGATATATGTCTAAGGCCCACGCGGGGTCGCCCAACGTGGAGCCCGGGTGCTTGTAAATCAGGGAAGGCGGCGGAATCAGATTACCCAAGGCCTACCAATACTGTAATGAGCCAGAAGTACAAGGCCAGGCTTACGAAGTCCTTGATCGTCGTCATGAAAGGGTCAGCGCCGCTGGCGTGATCGACGCCAATCTTGACGAGGACCCAGGGCAGCAGGAACCCGAGCAGCGTAGCGAGCGGAATCACGACGGCGAGCGCCACGCCTACGGCAATCGCCAGTTCGGGGATACCCGCGGGGGCGGCCTGCCAGAAGTAGGCAACCGCACCGCCGATGGCTCCCAGGATAACCCCCATAATCACACCGACCGACACCTCGCGCAGCAACTGCCCCCCAAAGTCTTTGACGTCGATATGGCCCAGCGCGATGCCCCGCGCAAAAATGGTGGTGGACTGCGTGCCTACGTTTCCTCCCATGTCCATGATCAGCGGGATGAAGATCGCAGCCGCGACCACAGTGGCGAGGGTATCTTCGTAAAAATCGATAACGCCCCCCACCAGCAGGCCGCCCACCAGCGTGACGAGCAAAAACAGGATGCGCAGGCGCACGGGATACCAGATGGAGCCCTGTGTCAATTTCTTGCTGTAGATCACGTCCCGCTCGTCGGAGGGCACCAACTGCCCAATACCCGCCTTGCGGTACATCGTCTCCGTGGCTTCTTCCTCCAGTACGTCGAGTACATCATCAAACGTAGCGATGCCCAGCATCTTGCCGTCCCCGTTGAGCACCGGCACCGCCATGAGGTCGTACTTCGAGAGGACACGCGCGGCTTCCATCTCGCCGTCCTCGGCCTCCACACTCACCACGTCGGTACGCATGACATCCTTCACCCGGGCATCGGGACGGCTCATGATGAGGTCTTTGAGCGAGACCGTACCAACGAGGCGCATGTCAGAATCCGTGACGTAGCCGTAGTAGATGGTCTCCATATCAAAGGCCTGCTCGCGCATCTGGTCAATGGCGGCGGTGGTGGACATGGTGGGCCAGAGCCGCACATATTCCGTGGTGGTGATGGCGCCGACCGTGCCTTCCTCGTAGGCGCTGAGGCGCTGCATGTCTTCCCGCTCGGAGCGGGCAAGTTGCTGCAGCGCCTCGTTCGCCCGATCGTCATCAAGCTCCTGTAGCAAGTCCACGCGGTCATCGTGGTGCATGCGCGTGATGACCGGCGCCAGGTCTTTAATGGCAAGGGCGTCCAGCACATAGGGCCGGTGGGCCTCTTCGTCCAACATCATCAGCACGTCGGCCTGCGTATCAGGGTTGAGCAGCGCGACGACGTCAGCGGCTTCTTCAGGGGTAAGGTTGTTAAGGTAGTCGGCCAGGGTGGCAGGGTGCAGGGATTGCGCCAGCTCCTGCAGATCGCCGTTGCTTTCCGCTTCAATGAGCGCGCGGAATTCGTTGAGGATCTCGGGGTTTTTCATAGGAATGGGGGGTTTGTGCGGTCGGGCCGCAACGGTCAGGCTGACGCACGGTGGGGGCGGGTAGCAGCAGGCGATGGCCATGGCACGGCCGCCCCCACAGCGCATCAGCAATGCGTGGGAATCGAAAGCGGGACAGCATCAGCGGGCGGACGGCCCGTCAGATACGATCACGCGCTGGGGGTGGGGCCTGGAGCACCTGCGCCCGGCGCCGGGGAGGTAACGCCTGCAGCATATGCTGCGCCGTGGGCGTAGACACGTGGGGCAGCAGGGCCGCCAATCGGTCCGTCGAGAGATGGGCCACCAGCAGGTGCTGCTCCTCAGCACTGACGTGCTCCAGGAGAGCGGCTGCCGTCTGCGGTTGCAGGCGCCGGACGAGCCGAAGTAGGTCCCAGGTCGTGCAGTCCTCTACCAGTTGCTGGGCAGACTGCGGAAAGGCGTGGATGTCGAGCAGGCGCAGGGCCGCACGCAGCGGCATGGCGCGCCCGGTGCGCCGGGGCGCACGGTCGTTGCGTGTCATCATAGGATTCACCGTAGAGATTGCGAGCCTGAAGATGGGCAGCCCGCGGGTGAATCCAAGCGGGGTCTTACCGCAGGTTTACTCCACCGACTGCCTCGATAGATTGAGGCTCTGGGTCTTGAGATTGGCTTGACTCGGAAGTCATGGACGTTACGTCAGTTGTGGAGAGAACACTGCGCAAGTACAGATTTCTACAGATGATCCGCTGCTGCGCAGTTATTTCAACCGCGTGCCACGAGACGCGTATCCCAAAGGTTCCTGGGAAATAATTTCGTAACATGCCTGCGCTGGAGTTGAGACTGGGTCTGCCATGAAGCACCTGCCTGATCCGTCCGGGCGCACGTGACCGCCGAGGTGACGGAGGGCCAGACCATGGCCTGACCTGTGTGCATCAGGCCTACTCTTCCTCCCTATTGGATACTCGGCACGTACCGGAACAAGGACAGCGCCTGTTGCGAAGGAACGATCCGCGATCTGACCCGCTGCCCGGCCCCTGTTACCGCCCCTATGCTCCTCTCGCTGGCTGACCACACGCTGCCCACCGACCCCGCCGACCTGTTTGGGCGGGAGGCGCCGCTGGTCCTGGAAATCGGGCATGGCAATGGGTCGTTTCTGCAGCACCTGGCCGAGACCCATCCCGAGTGGAACCTGCTGGGGGTGGAAACCTCGCTGGGGTCGGTCTCCCGCACCTTTCGCCGCTTGCGCACAGCCGGGCATCCGCACGTGCGCCTCTACCGCGGATCGGGCCGCTTCGTGGTGCGCAACCTGCTGCCCCCTGCCTCGCTGCACCGGGTCTATGTTAACTTCCCCGACCCCTGGCACAAGCAGCGCCATCAGGACCGCCGGCTACTGCAGCGGCAGTTCTTTCAGGTGCTGGCCACGCGCCTCACGCCGGGCGGCAGCCTGTGGCTAACGACGGACCATCCCGGCTACTTCCGCTTTGCCGTGGCCGAAGCCGGGCACAGCGGCTGCTTCGCCATTACCACCAACGCGGAGCCGCCGGCTGCGGCGCTGCGCACCAAGTACGCGCGGCGGTGGATCACACAGGGTAAGCCCATCCACCATGCTCGATTCGAGTGCACCCGCACGCCCGAGGCCGCCTTCCCTCCCACCCTCACCGCCACCGACATCATGCACCACGCCATCCTCGACGGCGCCGTCCCCGCTGTTGATTCGTTCGAGAAACAGGTCTACCCGTTCGCGGGCGGGCACGTGATCCTACTGGAGGCTGCTACCACGGTCACCGGAGAGGCGGTGCTGTTCCTCGCACGCGTCGAGGAGGCAGACCTCATTCAGGAGCTACTCGTAGAGGTCCGTACGCACGAGCAAGGCGTCTACGTGGGCATCAAGCCATTTGCCGAGCCGCTCTCCACGCCGGGCACGAAGGCGGCTGTCCGGTACGTGACGGAGTGGCTGCAACAGCAGGGCCTGACCCTCACGAAGCGCTCCTTCTAACGCAACCCACGCCTCCGGCTATGTCCAACCGCACCCTCAACCTGACCGACGCGCTCTACGAGTACATGCTGGACGTGTCCCTTCGCGAGCCGGAGGTGATGCGGCGGCTCCGCGCAGAGACGGCCCGCCACCCCAAATCGGAGATGCAAATCGCCCCCGAGCAAGGACAGTTCATGGCGCTGCTGGTACGTCTCATGGGCGCAACACGAGCGCTGGAGATCGGCACGTTTACCGGCTACAGCGCCCTCGCGGTGGCACGTGCGTTGCCGGCCGACGGGCAGCTCATCGCCTGCGACATCAGCGCAGAGTACACGGCCATCGCTCGGCGGTACTGGGAGACCGCTGGCGTAGCCGACCGGATCGACCTGCGGATTGCGCCGGCGCTGGAGACCCTCGCCATCCTCCGTGATGAGGGCCAGGCCGGCACGTTCGACTTTGCCTTTATCGACGCCGACAAGGAAGCCTATGACGCGTACTACGAGCACTGCCTCGCCCTGCTGCGCCCGGGCGGGCTCGTCGTGCTGGACAACACCTTCCGCGATGGCCGCGTGGTAAATGCCGAGGACCACAGCGAAAGCGTACAGGCCATCCACCGGCTCAACGAGAAACTCCGCCACGACGACCGCATCCACCTCAGCCTCCTGCCCGTGGCCGACGGCCTGACGCTGGCCCTCAAACAGTGACGCACGATCGGGGCGTCTCTCTCCCATTCACCTGCTATCCATCCCCACGCTTGATGAGGTAGTTGCCCATCCACAGCAACCCGCCTACCATGAGGATAAAGGTCAAGGGCCCCATCGACAGCCCGAAGAAAAAGATGCGCGGGAGCACCTTTAACGGGTTCCACGTGCCGCCTGCAATCATGAATACCGCCAGCACCACGCAGCACAGGCCGAGTACGGTAGGGGTCACGAACGAGCGCGAAGACGAAGCCATGGAGCTGGGGCTGGAGCGATAGGGCGTGATGGTGCACTCGTGGTACGAGACGAGGATGAAGAGGTTACGAGGCGTTTGGGGAGACAACCCGTAGCGGCACGTCATGCCGTCTCGCAAATAGCGGCGTGCTGCCCCTAATACAGAACCAAGCAGGCGCCAGGCATACAGCGCCCCCCGTCAGCCAGCGCACGTGTTCGGATTTGGCTACGAAGCGGCAGCCGTACGCTGCAGTACCGGCCCGCAGGAATCACTGCCACCGGTTTGTGGTCTATGATAGGCTACCGTCCTTTTGTTTTTTTGCTGACGTTGCCGTACCTGCATGGACCAGCACAACCCCACCGACACGCACCACGCCGAAGAACGCCAACGCGGACCTGATGCCCTGGGGCAGCCCCTGGAGGTGGTCTCGAACTTTACGCCGATGGGCGACCAGCCCAACGCCATCCGCGAACTCACCGAGGGCCTCAACCGGGGCGACAAGCATCAGGTGCTGCTGGGGGCCACCGGCACCGGGAAGACGTTCACCATGGCGCACGTCATGGAACGGGCACAGATGCCGACGCTCGTGATGAGCCACAACAAGACGCTGGCCGCCCAGCTCTACGCCGAGCTCCGGTCGTTCTTCCCCAATAACGCCGTTGAGTTCTTCATCTCGTACTACGACTACTACCAGCCCGAGGCGTACATCGTCTCCTCGGACACGTACATCGAGAAGGACCTGGCCATCAACGAGAAGATCGACCGGCTGCGGCTGCGGGCCACCAGCGCGCTCGTCTCCGGCCGCAGCGATGTGATCGTGGTGGCCAGCGTGTCCAGCATCTACGGCCTCGGCTCGCCCGACGAGTTCGCCAAGAAAATCGTGCAGGTGCGCCCCGGCCAGGTCGTGGAGCGCAACGAGCTCCTGCGGCAGTTTGTGGATCTGTTCTACAGCCGCAACGACATCGAATTTCAGCCAGGCACCTTCCGCGTCCGCGGTGACGTGGTGGACCTCTTTCCGGCCTACCTCGAAGAAACCGCGTACCGGTTCGAGTTCTGGGGGGATGAGGTGGACCGCGTGTCGCTCATCCAGCCCGAAACCGGCAAAGAGATACGGGAGGAAGAGGAGCTGCTGACCGTCTACCCCGCCAAGATTTTTGTGACACCGGAGGACCGTCTGGAGCGGGCCATCAACAACATCGAAGAAGAGCTGCGCTGGCGCCTGGCCGTGCTGCGCAACGAGGGCAAGATGCTGGAGGCGCAGCGCCTGGAGCAGCGCACCATGTTCGACCTGGAGATGATGAAGGAGCTCGGCTACTGCTCGGGCATCGAGAACTACAGCCGCCACCTCTCGGGCCGGGAGCCGGGGCAGCGGCCCTTCTGCCTGTTCGATTACTTCCCCGACGAGTTTCTGCTGATGGTAGACGAGAGCCACGTGACCATCCCGCAGGTGCGCGCCATGTACAACGGCGACCGCGCCCGCAAGCTGAACCTGGTGGAGCACGGCTTTCGCCTACCCTCGGCGCTGGACAACCGCCCGATGACGTTTGAGGAGTTTGAGGAGCAGCAGCACCAGACCGTCTACGTCAGCGCCACCCCCAGCGACTACGAACTGGAGCAGTCCGGCGGTGTGTTTGTCGAACAGGTGATCCGCCCCACGGGCGTGCCCGACCCCAAGGTGGAGGTGCGGCCCTCGGAAAACCAGATCGATGACCTGCTGGAAGAAATCCGCACCGTCACCGAGCGCGGCGAGCGGGTGCTGGTTACCACCCTCACCAAGCGCATGGCTGAGGACCTGGCCGATTATCTTGATACCTACGGCGTGCTGGTCCGCTGGATGCACTCTGACGTCGACGCGCTCGACCGCGTGGACATCCTCCGCGACCTGCGCCTTGGCACCTTTGACGTGCTGGTAGGCGTAAACCTGCTGCGTGAGGGCCTCGACTTGCCGGAGGTCTCCCTCGTGGCCATCATCGATGCTGATAAGGAAGGCTTCCTGCGCAGCGAACGCTCGCTCATCCAGACGGCCGGGCGCGCGGCCCGTAACGTCAACAGCACCGTCATCCTCTATGCCGACGAGATCACCGGCTCCATGGAGCGGATGATGAACGAGACGGAGCGACGGCGCGAGAAGCAGCTCGCCTACAACGAGGAGCACGACATCACCCCGACGACCGTGGTCAAAAGCACGGACGACATCATGAAGGGGACGGTCATTGCTGAGGAGAAATCACGCGACCGCGACGCGGTATCCCGCCAGCACTACGGCAGCCCGAACCAGCTCTCCACCGCCGTGCACGATCCGGTGGTGCAGTACCTGGACGACGACCAGAAGCAGGACCTCGTCGAGCAGATGCGCACCGAGATGCTGGAGGCCTCCGACAACCTGGAGTTCGAGCGCGCCGCGGAGCTACGCGACAGCATTGAGGAGTTGGAGGCGCAGTTGGAGGGGTAGGCTGGGGCGTTTGGGCGTTTGGGCGTTTGGGCGTTTGGGCGTTTGGGCGTTTGGGCGTTTGGGCGTTTGGGCGTTTGGGCGTTTGGGCGTTT
>LKNB01000086.1 GCA_001564055.1 Rhodothermaceae bacterium Tc-Br11_B2g6_7 | reverse complement strand
GAGGAATGCCAGGTTATGACCCTCGGTAGCACGCACCCTTGTTTATAGGTCTTCTCGCTCCCATGCTCTGCGTGGGAGCGCGCCGTCAGTACGCTCCGCGTGCGATGTAACGGCTGGCCCGTCTGGCCGGAGTTGACTGATGGATGGCGTATACCCAGGGCAGTACAGGGCGGGAATGGCTCACCGTTCAGTTGCTGGCACCGGAGACAGGCCACCCCCGCGCCCCGAACCACACCGCCGCCGCGCGGGTAGCAGCGATCCGCTTGTCCGACTCACCAACCCCTGTCGCTTCCCTCCGCATGCCGTTTACGTATATCGAAGACCTGGCCGCCCACGTGGGCGACACCGTCACCCTCAAAGGCTGGCTCTACAACAAGCGCTCCTCCAAAAACATCTACTTCGTCATCCTGCGCGACGGCACCGGCCTGTGCCAGTGCGTAGTGCATGCCGACGAGGTCGACGCCGACGCCTGGACCGTCGCGGAAGATGCGGGGCAGGAGAGCGCCCTCACCATTACGGGCACCGTGCGCGCAGACGAGCGGCAGGTGGGCGGCTACGAGCTGCAGGCGACCGACGTGGAGCTGATCAGCCACGCCACCGACTACCCGATCACGCCCAAGGAGCACGGCGTCGAGTTTCTGATGGACCGCCGCCACCTGTGGCTCCGCAGCCGCCGGCAGTGGGCCGCCATGCGCCTGCGCAACCGCATCCGGATGGCCATCCACACCTTCTACCAGGACCGCGGCTTCATCCAGATGGATGCCCCCGTGCTGACGGGCAACGCCGTGGAGGGGACCACCACGCTCTTCGACATCGACTACTTCGGCGAACCGGCCTACCTCACCCAGAGCGGCCAGCTCTACGCCGAAGCCATGGCCATGGCCCACGGCAAGATCTACACCTTTGGCCCCACCTTCCGCGCCGAAAAATCCAAGACCCGGCGTCACCTCACCGAGTTCTGGATGATCGAGCCGGAGATGGCGTTCTACGATCTGGAGATGAACATGGACCTGGCGGAGGATTTCTTGGTGTCCATCACGCAGGACATCCTGGCGCACTGCACCGAGGAGCTGGAGATCCTGGAGCGCGACCTGGCACCGCTCCAGCGCGTGGAGAAGCCGTTTCCGCGCATCAGCTACACGGAGGCGGTGGAGCTCCTGCGCAGCGACGAAACCGCCGCCATGATGGATGAGCGCGAAGCCGCGTTACAGGACGAAGCGGCGGCGCTGGAGCAGGAGCAGCAGGACAACGCGAAAGAGCGGGGGCAGGCCAAGAAGTGGCGCAAGCGGCAGATCGACGCCCGCGAGATCGAGATCAACCAGCGCCTGAACGAGATTGAGGAGGAGCTGCGCAACCTGCCCCAGTGGAAGGCGTCGGCGCGCACCTTTGCATGGGGCAACGACTTTGGCGGCAGCGACGAGACGGTCCTCACCTGGCACTACGACCGCCCCATCATCGTGCATCGCTACCCCGCGGCGGTGAAGGCCTTCTACATGAAGCGCGACCCGGAAAACGACAAGCTGGCGCTGGGCATGGACGTGCTGGCGCCGGAGGGCTATGGCGAGATTGTGGGCGGTGGCCAGCGCGCGGATGACCTTGACTTCCTGAAAGAACAGATCGCGCAGCACGACCTGCCGGAGGAAGCCTTCGATTGGTACCTGGACCTCCGCCGCTTCGGCACGGTGCCGCACAGTGGGTTCGGGCTCGGACTGGAGCGGACGGTGGCCTGGCTGGGCGGGCTGGAGCACGTCCGCGAAACGATCCCCTTCCCGCGGCTCCTCGGCCGGTTGCAGCCGTAGGGGGCTATTAGGCACGTCAGCAGAAGCCGCTGCTTGTCACGTACACCTACGCCTCAACAAAATAGTCATCCTCCTATTCTCGCTCCCATGCTCTGCGTGGGAGCGCACAGGCGTACGCTCCGCGTGCGATGCAACGGCCTGCCTGACCCTCAGCAGCCTGATTCACCAGCTGGACGGCACGTCCACTAAGCGGTACTTCCGAAGACGTGCTTCTCCGAAGACGCAGGAGAGGTCCCCGCGTGCACCCCGACGCGCTGGGCCCGTTCTTAGGCGCGCCGGAGCGGCGGGCCCGTCTGGCCAGATACGGCAGAGGGACCGAACACATCAGCAAGATGCCGGCATCATGGGATGGATTGCGTGGAGATTGGTACACACGTAAACCAAGGCGAGAAGCGCTGCTATGTGCTAAGAGATCCCTCGATAAGGTAGAGGGCCTCTCCATCGTGCGGCACTTTTCTGTCACAGAGCGCTATACGGATACCGTGGAGATCTTTCGCTCGCTGGCGTTCTCTCAAGATGACGCAGAAGGGAGCGTACAGTGAGGGCGCACGAGTGCTGGGATACCACCGAGGCGCCCATTGCGGGCCTATCGCCATTACCCAAACCCCAACGTCATCTTGAGCAACGCGAAGGATCTCTTTACGTTAGTTACACACGTAAACTAAAGCCGCAGGCGTTGCCAGGCCCCAACCTTCAGTCGCCATCGCTTCTTCAGGATGACGCAAGGGATAAAGGCGTGACGCCATCGCTTCCCAAAAGCGTCAACGGAGAGCCCACCTGCCCGCCGCCCGGCACCAACCTGTCTTTCCAAACCATCCCCCGAGGTGCGCCATGTATCGCCTTCCGAAGCTGCTCCTTGCTGTGCTCTGTACGCTTGGTTTCCTGTTCAGCGCGGCCGCGCCCGTCGCTGCGCAGGATAGCGACCCGCGCCACACGCTTACCGTCAGTGGCGAGGCCGAGGTGTCGGTCGTGCCCGACATGGCCGTCGTGCGGTTCGGCATTGTGAACGAGGCCGAAGAGGCCACCGAGGCGCGCCGCCGCAACGGGGAGCTGGCCGCGCAGGCGATGAACGCGGTGCGCGCGCTGGGCATCGAAGAACGCAAGATCCAGCTGCAAGCGCTGCGCCTGCAGCCCAAGCGCGAGCGGGACCCGGAAACACGTCAGATGCGCGAGGTCGGGTATGAGGCGACCCGTATGGTGGCGGTTGAGGTGATGGACCTGGAGCAGTTGCCGGAGCTCATCGCCCTCGTGGTGGAGCAGGGCGCGAATCGGTTGCGCGGCATCCAGTACGACCTCAACGACCGCACCGAAGCCGAGCACGACGCTCTGCGGCAGGCCATAGAAGCCGCCCAGGCTAAGGCTGATGTGATGGCGTCAGCCCTCGGCGTGACGCGCGGGCCGGCCCTCTCCGCACAGGAGCAGAGCTTCAATTTCGTCCGCCCACAGCCGCAGTTCGCCCGGCAGGGGATGATGACGCAGATGGCCGACGCGGTCCAGCCGGATGCCTTTGCCGAAGGCGAGATCGAAGTGCGCGCCAGTGTGCAGGTCATCTTCCGGATGGATTAGGCGAGGGCCCGGGCGCGATCGAACGGGCCTGGGTTGCGCCGAATGCACGGGGTAATCGGGCACGATCAACTTCGGGCCGCCATCCACGCCTGCATATCATCAAGCACGTGTCCGCCATCCGGCTCCCGAAACGTCTCGTGCCGGGCGTTCTGGTAGAGCTTCAGCGTTTTGTCGCGGGCCCCGGCGCGTGCGTGCAGCGCGATGCTGCCCTCCGGCGCTACGATACGGTCGGCCGTGCCCTGCAGGATGAGCAGGGGTACGGTGAGCGCCTCCATCCGCGGCTCGATCCGCTGTGTGGCGCGCAGAATCTCAGCTCCCGTGCGCGCTGGCATGCGGCCGGTGAAGGTGAGCGGATCGTCGAGGAAGGCCTGGACCTCCGCCGGGTCGGAGCAGAGCTCGTGAGGATCAAGCTGTACCGTGGGCAGGCGCGGCGCGAGGCGACTGACGAGGCGCGCAAACGGGCGCAGGGCCGGCGCAAGGTTGTCGGGCACGGCCAGAGCCGCACTGCTCAGGATAAGCCCCTCGGCCGGGGGGCCAGCCTGCAGCAGGTGGTACCGCGTAGCCACGGCGCCGCCCATGCTGTGGCCCATCAGAAAGAGCGGCACCCCGGGGCGGTGATGCCGGACCTGCACAAGAAACGCGGCAAGGTCCTCGACCAGCGCATCAAACCGCGCCACGTACGCCCGGCGGCCCGTGGAGCGCCCGTGCCCGCGCTGATCGTAGAGGTACACCGCCGTGCCCTCGGCGGCAAAGCGCCGGGCGATGGTGGCGTACCGGCCCAGGTGCTCCGCGTAGCCGTGCACGATGACCAGCACCCGCGAGGGCGGCCCCTCCGGCAGCCAGGCTTCCTGGTACAGGCGGTGGCCATCGGCCGCATCGGTATGCGTACGGACGGGGCGGAGGGGGGCAGTAGCCATAAAGCATACAGGAATAATCGAAGCAAGTGGATGGTCTCCATAACGGCATAGCAGGGTGCAGGGTGCACGGTCTACCGTGTCCACACCCACCAAAGCACCGATGAAGAATCAATAGCGGCCTTGTAACATTCAACGAGCCTCAGTACGGTATAGTGCTGCTCTACTTGGCTCTCGTTTAGGTCCCCGCATGGTTCGTCTTCGCACATCCCGGCTCTTCCGCGCCCTTGCGGTGGTGCTTGCCCTGAGTGTTGGGGCCCTGCTGTGGGCCCCCCTGCAGGGCAGCGACGAAGCGTCGTCGGACTATAGCCGGTGGCTGCGCGCCCAGGCCGATGGCACGACGGACGCGGCCTTCGACGCCGCGCTCGATCGCGCCCAGCAAACCGAATCCGCGTCGCTCAGTGGCTTTTTGACGGCGTTTGCGGAGGCCTATCAGGAGCTGGCACCGGAGGGCGACCTCGGGCAGGTGTTTGCTGCCCCGCACCTCTCGGTGGATGCGCTGCTGATGTACCTGCAGACGCGCTCCACGGGCGCAGCAGCCGACGCGGTGAACCCGCGCGTGCTGATGGGGCTGCACAAGCTGGCCCCGCAGCCCTCGCCCGACCGCACGCTGACGGCCGCGCTTCAGGGGCTCCTGCAACACCGGGCGGCCTACACTCCTCTATTGCAGCACGAACGACTGCGGGCAGCGCCCGTGGTTGTGACGCCGCTGCGTATGCTCTTCTCTGCACGGCCCATGGCGCCGTAGCTCTACCGCAGGTCTGCTCGTGTGGACGTGCGCGATGACGGTATCGTGAGCACCCCACACGGGGCCACGGAAGCACACGTTTCCGCCGGGCCACGGACCTGCCTCCCTTCTGTAGACCTGTCGCTGTGGATTCCTGCGGCGGCCTGGGATGCCCGAACCGCCGTATGTGCGGTCACTCGCGGGCGCCCCGTCCTCTTTTCTGTTGTCTTTATCTTTTCAATCCCATGCAAAATAACGGGTTTAAAATACTGCTGACCGTGTTCTTTCTCGGTCTTTGCTTTTGGTATCTGTGGCCTTCGGCGCAGACCTATTACTACAACCAGCAAATGAACAACATGGAAGAGGCCGAACGTGAGGCCTACTTCCAGGAAAACTACGAGGCAATCCAGGCGGCCCAGCAGCGTTCGCTTAAGCTGGGGCTGGACCTGCTGGGAGGCATGCACGTGACCATGGAGGTGCGCGTGGATGAGCTGCTGCGCGGGCTGGCGCAAGACCCCGACGAGTCGTTCGAAGAGGTCGTCCAGTTTGCAACGGAGCGTAATCTGGAGGAAGGCATTTCGGTGATTGACGCGTTCGTGCAGGAGTTTGAAAACCGCGACCCTGAGGCGCGTCTGTCCCGCTACTTCCGCAACCCGGATCGCGACATTACCCGGCGCTCCTCAAACGACGAGGTGGCCGAGTACCTTCGGGCGCAGTCCGATGAAGCAGTCGAACGCGCCATCGAGATCATCCGGAATCGCGTGGACCGGTACGGGGTGACGGAGCCGTCCATCCAGCGCCAGGGCTCGCGCCGCGTGGTGGTGGAACTGCCGGGCGTTGACGATCCCGAGCGCGTCCGTAACCTGCTTCGGGGGACCGCACAGCTGGAGTTTCGCCTGATGGCCGACCCCGAGGAGCTGACGCGCTCCCTGCAGGACATCATTGCCTACTACGACGAGATCGACCCGGCCGAGCTGGAGGATGAGGTGCAAGACGCCCTTGAAGGGATGCCGGACGACGACGAGCGGCTCGACGAAAGCGAGCTGCCGGGTGTGGTGGGCGGCGATGCACCCACCTCGGACCAGGACGTAGCCGACACCGATCCGCAGGCTGCCGCCGATGACGAGGCCGTGCAGGAAATGCTGGAGGAATCCGACGACCCCGACGCCGCGCTGGATGAGTTGCTGGCGCAGGAAGGGGGCGATCTGGCCTCGGGCAACCCCCTGCTGGATGTAATGCAGCCGATGGGGCAGAGCGTGGTCTTTGGCTACGTCTCTGAGCCCGATACGGCTGTGGCCAACCAGCTGCTGCACCGCGACGAACCGCGGGCTATGCTGCCGCCCAACATCGAGCTGATGTACGGCTCGCGTACCGCGGGCACCGACCCCCGCGGCTTCGAAATCCTGGAGCTGCTGGGCGTCCGTGAGGAAGTAGAGCTCGCCGGCGAGACGGTAACGAACGCGCGCGTCGACTTCGACGAAACGAACCGGCCGCGGGTCTCGCTCTCGATGGACTCCGACGGCGCCCGCACCTGGGCGCGCATCACCGGCGCCAACGTGGGCAATCAGGTAGCCATCGTGCTGGATGGGGTTGTCTACTCCTATCCTGTGATTCAGGACCGGATCGTCGGGGGGCAGACCTCCATCACCGGCTTGCAGTCGCGCCAGGAAGCGCAGGACATCGTGAACGTCCTCATGTCGGGGGCGCTGCCGGCGCCGGTCGACATCGTGCAGGAACGCACCGTGGGGCCGAGCCTCGGGGCCGCCTCCATCCGCGCCGGGTTTATCTCGGTCGTGGGCGGGCTGCTGCTCGTGGCGCTCTTCATGATCATGTACTACCGCACAGCCGGGGTCGTCGCTGACCTGGCTCTGCTCATCAACATCATCTTCATTCTGGGTATTCTGGCCGGGTTCGAAGCCACGCTCACACTGCCCGGTATCGCGGGTATTGTGCTGACGATTGGTATGGCCGTGGATGCCAACGTGCTCATCTTCGACCGCATCCGGGAGGAGCAGCGCGCCGGCAAGACGCTCCGCGCCGCCATCAACGGCGGGTACGCGAAGGCGCTCAGCGCCATCTTTGACGCCAACATCACGACGTTCTTCGTCGGCGTCATCCTGTACTCGTTCGGCGTCGGGCCCATCCAGGGCTTCGCCGTCACGCTGATGGCCGGTATCCTCGCGTCGCTCTTTAGCGCCATCATCATCACGCGCATCATCTTCGATTACATGGTCGAAGAGAAGAAGCTCAGCGTAAACTACGGCTGAGCCTTACCCGTGCGTCGATTTTGCAACCCTCCGCCTCCCGCGTGGGAGGCGGTACAGATATAACTTGATCCTATGCGTTGGTTTGAAGATGCAAATTATCCGCTCGTATCCAGTCGAAAGATCGGATACGCTATTTCTGGTGTCCTCCTGACGGTGGCCATTCTCTCCCTCACGTTTCGGGGGCTGGAGCTGGGCATCGACTTCCTGGGCGGCATGGAATTCATTGTGCAAACCGAAGAACGCCTCAGCTCGGTAGAGGTGCGTGGCACCCTGGCCGAGCCGCTGGGCGGAGAGCCCGAGGTGCGAAGCTTTGACGGCGATGCCCTCCTGATCCGCACCGTTGCCGAAGGCGAAATCTCCGAGATCCAAGAGATCATCATGGGGACGCTCGCTGAGGTCTACCCCAATGCCAACCCAACCCTTGAGGGGACGGACGTGGTGGGGCCGCGCTTTGCGGCTGACCTGCAGCGAGGCGCCATCTACTCGATCCTGGGTGCGCTGCTGGTGATCTTTCTCTACATCCTGATACGCTTCGAGTGGCGCTTCGGGGTGGGCTCGGTGGCGGCCCTCTTCCACGATGTGATCATCGTGCTGGGGCTGTTCTCCCTGCTGCAGGGCATCGTGCCGTTCTCGGTACAGATCGACCAGGCCATCATCGCGGCCTTCCTCACCATTGTGGGGTACTCGCTGAACGATACCGTGGTGGTGTTTGACCGCATTCGGGAGTTCGCGAATCTATTCAAGACGGATCCGTATGAGGACGTAGTCAACCGCTCCATCAACGCTACGCTGAGCCGCACCGTGGTTACCTCGGTGACGACCTTGCTCGTGGTGACCATCCTGTTTATATTCGGGGGCGAAGTGCTGCGCGGCTTTTCCTTTGCCCTCATGTGTGGTGTGGTGATTGGAACGTATTCTTCCGTGTTTGTCGCCTCGCCGGTCGTGGTGGAGCTTAACCTCCGTCGCATCCGCGCCCAGCAAGGTGCACGGTAACCCGTTTCGTCCTCTTGTATCAAACCCAAGGTTCCAATGAAATACTCCATCGACGAGCGCTACAACGCGGTTGTCCTCAAGCTCAAGGGCAACGTGATGGGCGGCCCCGACGGCGCCAAGTTGCACGACCAGCTTCGGGACCTCCGCGACCAGGGCAAGAAAAACGTCGTGGTCGACCTCTCCCGCGTGAAGTTTATGAACTCCAGCGGGCTGGGCCTGCTCATCAGCGGGATGACGTCCATGCGCAACGGCGGGGGGGACCTCCGCCTGGCCAACGTGGCCGACCGCATCCAGTCGTTGCTGGTCATCACGAAGCTGATCACGGTGTTCAAGCACTACGACAGCGTCGAGGAAGCGGCCGAGAGCTTCGAGAAAGAGCCGCCGCAACCGGCGCCGGACGAAGAAGAAGCATAGCCCGGCGCGCCACGGCTCAGCGCCGGGCGTGCGCATGCGAAGGCGGCCCTCCGACGACCGGTGAGGAGCCGCCTTCGGCATGTTATGCGGCCTGCCGTCGGCGAAGGCGCACCCCACGCGCGCTACCTTGAACTGAACAGACACGCACCATCCACCCGGTGCTGCCGGGTGCCTGCACACTCTTTACCACAAGCATCGGACTTATGCCAGTTACTGTAGTCATCGGAAGCCAATGGGGCGACGAAGGCAAGGGCAAGATTGTAGATTTGCTAAGCGAAGACCTCGACGTCGTGGCGCGCTATCAGGGCGGGGCGAATGCCGGGCACACCATCTGCTGGGATGACCAGGAGTTTGTGCTCCACCTCGTCCCCAGCGGTATCTTCCACGACAACACCACCTGCGTCATCGGCAACGGGGTCGTCATTGACCCGGTCGCGGTGATGGATGAGATCAAGACCATCCAGGACCTCGGCTACGATGTGGAGGGGCGCCTGCTGATCTCCCACAACGCGCACCTCATCATGCCCTATCACAAAGCGGTAGAGCAGGCGCGGGAGCGCCTCCGGGATGCCGACGCGATCGGCACCACCGGCCGCGGCATCGGCCCGGCCTACATGGATAAGTTTGCGCGGACGGGCATCCGCATGGTCGATCTGCTGGACCGCGACACGCTGCGGGCGAAGCTGACCCACGCCATCGAGGCCAAAAATAACCTCCTGCGCAGCGTCTACGGCGCCGAAGAGCTGAACGTGGACGCCATCGTGGACGAGTACGTGGAGTTCGATCGGCTGGTGGATCCGTACGTGACGGACACCACGCAGTACCTGAACCGGGCGCTCGCTGAGGGTAAGCACGTATTGGCCGAGGGCGCGCAGGGCTCCCTGCTGGATGTGGACTTTGGGACGTATCCGTACGTAACGTCGAGCCACCCTACCGTAGGCGGCTGCTGCACCGGGCTGGGCGTGCCCCCGACGGAGATCAACCGGGTGATTGGCATTGTGAAGGCCTACAGCACGCGCGTGGGCAACGGGCCCTTCCCCACAGAGCTGGACGACGAGGCCGGCGAGCGGCTGCGCTCGGTGGGCCACGAGTTTGGCGCCACCACCGGCCGGCCGCGGCGCTGTGGATGGCTCGACCTCGTCGCCCTGCGCTACACCGCGCAGGTCAACGGGTTCACCGATATCGCCGTGACCAAGCTGGATGTGCTCACCGGCATGGACGAGCTGAAGGTGGCCACCACCTACCGCTACAACGGCAAGGAGTCGGCGCGCTTTCCGAGCGAGACGCAGACGCTGGAGAAGGTGGAACCGCAGTACGAGACGCTGCACGGCTGGACGGCCGACCTCCGGCAGGCGACGTCGTTTGAAGAGCTGCCTACCAATGCACAGGATTACCTGACGTTTGTGCAGGACTTCCTGGGCGTGCGCATCTCGCTGGTGTCGATGGGACCGAAGCGCACGCAAACCATCACGGTACCGCCGGCTGACGCGCCGGTGGTGGCGTAGTCCGTATCACGAATATCGGGGTATAGGGCGGCCGGTGGGGATCACGTTCCAGGGCGGCGCGGTGTATGCATGT